>JAUWKK010000382.1 GCA_030614245.1 Planctomycetota bacterium
CGGTTGTCCAGCATACCCCACGATCTCGGGTCATAATCTGAACGTGCCACCCTGTTGACATTCCCGCCCGGCGAGGTTATGATACTCTCTTGAGGGGTCTCTTACCTGTGGCGGGAGCATAGATTTGCTCGTAGCAGCTTTTGGGGATATTCACGGCAACTTCGATGCTCTGGATGCCGTCCTGACCGATATCGAGGAGCATGAGCCTGACCGGTTGATCTGCGTTGGCGATATCGTGGGCTATGGTGCCGAACCGACGGCCTGCCTGGCGGCTCTGAAGCCGCTGGAATGCATAACGGTGGCGGGCAATCATGACCTCGGTGCCGCCGACGTGGCGAGGATCGACTACTTCAATGCCTTCGCCCGCGATGCCGTGCTGTGGACGAGCAGTCACATCTCGCGTTTCGACAAGGAATACCTTAGCGGGCTGCCGTTCGTGGCTTCGTTTCCCGAGTTTGCAGTGGTGCACGGTTCATTCGTCCGGCCGGACGAGTTCAATTACGTCGGGAATGCCTCCGAGGCGATGGCGTCGTTCGGGCAGTTTAAGGCGCCCGTCGGCTTTTTGGGTCACACGCATTGTCCGGCTGCATACGTGCAGGAATCGCCCGGGACGTTCCCGATTCACGTTCATGAATCGACGATAGTATTGAAAGATGGCGAGCGGGCGCTTGTCAATGTCGGCAGCGTCGGCCAGTCGCGCGATGAAGACCCGCGCGCGTGTTGGGTGCTGTACGAGACCGATGCGCGGAGGATCAGGTACTTCCGCGTGCCATACGACGTGGCAGCGGCCGCCAATAAGATCCGCAAGGCACGGCTGCCCGAGGTGCTCGCACTACGCCTCGAGATCGGCCGTTGACTTCTCCGGCAGCCATTCCATCCGAAACAGTATGCGATAAGGGATCAGCAGCCTTGCTTCGAGCCGGCGTCATCTCCCTTCTCCTCGCTGCATCATGCCTGGCCGGCGAGCGCCCGGTGATCCTCGCCACAGAAACGAATCGTCGGCAGGTCGATCGCTACGATATCTTTGAAGTTACCGCTGCGGTCCGCGCACGTTTTGAGAACCCGTTCCGGGCCGGCGATATCCGCGTCGAGCTTCACTTGGTTTCGCCGAGCGGCCGAAATGTGACCGCGCGCGGATTCTACGATCAGCAGTTCGTTCGCGTCAAGGGCCATGATCGCGGGGAGCTGCGGCCTGCGGGAAAGCCCCGCTGGAAGGTGCGCTTCGCCCCGGACGAAGCCGGAGCGTGGTCGTATCGGCTGATTGTCGCAACCCGTGGCGGCACGGCACGGTCGGAGCCCGGGCAATTCCTCTGCACCCCCGGCAATCTGCCGGGCCCTGCTCGCGTGGCGAAATCCAACCCCAGGCGCTTCGCCTATGCGGACGGGTCGCCGTGTCTGCCGATAGGTATGAACGTCTGCTGGGCGGCAGGAGGGAAGCAGCCATTCAAGACTTACCTCGATGCGATGAGCAAGGCCGGGTGCAACTACGCCCGAGTGTGGCTGTGCTCCTGGGACCTCGCCTTCGAGGGCAAGAGGCTGGACGACTACCGGCTCGACACGGCGCAGCGCCTTGACGAACTGTTCGAATACGCTGCCGGGCGGGGCATCGGCATCCAGTTGTGCATCGATAATTTCAGCGACTTCGTGAAGGGCGACAAGGCGACGCTGAACCCGTACTGGCGGCGTAACGGCGGTCCGGGCGCCGACGTCCCGGATTTCTTCAGGAATGAGAGGGCCGCGGCTCATTATGAACGCAAGCTGGCATACCTCGCGGCAAGATACGGCGCACACGCCAATCTCTTCGCGTGGGAACTGTGGAACGAGATGAACCTGCTGACTGAGGCCCGGCAGCCGAGGTACATGATCGAATGGACGAAGCGGATGACCGCGTTTCTGCGCGCGGCCGACGGCGGCAGACATCTGATAACGACGAGTATTGCCGGTAACGATCCGTGGCTGGAGTTGTGGTCCGGCAGCGGCGTCGATTTCGCTCAGGTGCACGTATACATCCCGCACCCCGAGCAGATCAACTACGATGCCGAGCTCGACGCCGCCGAGCTGATACTCTCGCGGATCGGGCCGTTCGAGGACCTGCCGATGCCGGTGATCGTCGGCGAATACGGATTCAAACGCGACGGCGAGGTCAACCTGCCCGAAGGCTTCGCAGCGGACGGCACCCACATTCACAACGCAATGTGGGCGGCCGCGATGGGCGGCTCGGCGGGCGGCGTGATGCCCTGGTGGTGGGATAAGTACATCCACCCGACGAACCAGTACCGCCATTTCACCGCAGTCGCGAAGTTCTGCCGCGATCTGGACCTCAACAGCCCCGACTGGCGCATCGTCGCGGATCACTTCGACGGGCAGGGGCGGGTGAGGGTCATCGGCTGGAAGACCCAGACGCGCGGGGCGTTCTGGATCCGGCGCCTCGGCAACGGCTGGTACGATCGCCTGATCGAGAAATCAGCCCCGCGAATGTTGCACAACGTTATCGTCAGGATCCCCGGCCTCGCCGATGGACGATACCGCGCGGAATGGGTCGACACGGCCACCGGCAAAGTCGTGAAGGTTACCTTTGCCGCCACAGATGCCGGCGTCCTGCAACTCAACGTGCCGGTGCAGGCTCCCGACGTCGCCCTCAAGACCAGCATGCAGTAAGCAGTAAGCACTAATCAGTAATCAGTAATCAGTAATCAGTAAGCAGTAAGATAGGCCACTGATACTTCTTCTCTTCCACTGGCCACTGGCCACTGTTTACTGGATACTTCTTCCCTGCTCCGGCACGACGGGATGTACTACCAGTTCGTAAGGCAAGCAGGAGGCCGGATACTGGGTCCACATTCTGTCAACCAGCAGCGAGGGTCTGCCACACGCTGCCCGCTTGATGCGGTCGCCGAACGGCAGCAACCGGGAGA
>JAUWKK010000068.1 GCA_030614245.1 Planctomycetota bacterium
AGGATGACCGTTCGCGGGAGTACATACGTGAGCCGTTCAAAGCGACGAGGACGTTTAACAAGTATGACGTGAAGGCGCGAGTGAACGGCGGCGGCCTGAACGGCCAGGCGGGAGCGCTGGTGCTCGGCATCGCCAGAGCATTGGCGAAAACCCACAACGAAGCCGATTCGGCCCTTCGTGAGGCGAGGCTCCTTACACGTGACGGCCGCATGAAAGAACGCAAGAAATACGGCAAGAAGGGAGCAAGAGCCAGCTTCCAGTTCTCGAAGCGGTAGGCGGTCTCTCGCTCTTGACCGATAGAATCCCGCCTGCCTGCGATTCTGGCGGGAAGCGACACGGTTGGTTCCCCGGCCGTGTCCTTTCTTTTACTAACAGGAGCGACATATACTGAACATGCCGCTACGAGCGGAGTGTTGTTTTCATGTCATTCTGAGGAGCCGAGCGACGAAGAATCTTTATCGAGACCAGCGTTTGAGGGTGAAAATATCCTTCGCTAACTCTGGCTTCTTCAGCCCTGCAAGGGCGTAGTATGACAGCCCACGGCAACGCCGTGGGAATGCGGACGGCCTCACGGACACAAGCCCTGCAAGGGCGGAGTAGCCGATGAACGTGCCTGCCCGCCGGCAGGCGGGTATGTTTACGTCGCCCTTTCAGGGCTGGATGCCTGTCCACCCATTCTGTCCCAGGGCGTTGCCCTGGGCTATTGTACTTCGCCCCTATGGGGCTTTATGAGCGCCAACCGCGTCCCGCTGGGCCGCGCGCGCCTTGCCGTGGAGTGGCATCGTGGACGCGGCCGGTCAGGAACGTTCAATGTATTCTGCTCCAGTATCCAGTTAGCAGTGTCCAGTGTGCAGTTTAGTGATTACTGAAAAGGCGGGATAAAGGTGAAAGCCTGAGGATGGCTGCCCATCGGGTAACACCGTCAACGGCGTTCCGTTGGCCCCGCCATAGCCTCCATAGGCGGCCAGGGGCGGGCAGGCGCTTGCCTGCCTTGGCAGGCTGGGGTCACGTCCAAGCTTTGCTTGAACGTGGCACCCCTCGCAAAACTTCAACCCAACAGGGGGCGCGATAATGGCAGGAAGAGCCCACAAGTTCGGCGATAACATTAACACCGATGAGATCATCCCCGGGCGGTATCTGAATACCACCGACCGTGCGGAGCTTGCACGGCACTGCATGGAAGACGCGGCCCCCGAGTTTACGGGCAAGGTGAAGCCCGGCGACGTGATCGTAGGCGGGGTCAACTTCGGCTGCGGCTCGTCGCGCGAGCACGCCCCGGTCGCCATAAAGGCCGCCGGCTGCTCGTGCGTCGTAGCCGAGTCGTTCGCGCGGATATTCTATCGCAATGCGATCAATACCGGGCTGCCGATTTTCGAGTGCCCCCAGGCCGTCAAGGCCATCGACCAGGGCGACGAGATAGAGGTCGAGGTCGCAACCGGCACGATCCGCGACCTTACGACCGGCGAGACATTCAAGTCGCTCCCCTTCCCGCAGGCAATGCGCGACATCATCGACGCAGGCGGCCTGATGGAGTACGTGAAGCGCGGTGGATAAGGAAGCATCTTTCACAATTTGGACGATCATCCCCCCAAAGATTCTTCGCTTCGCTCAGAATGACATGAGAACAAGATTCCGCTCGCAGAGTTGCCGCTCCCGTTAGCAGCACATATCTGGTTCTTCCCCATCTGCGTTCATCTGTGTTTATCTGTGGTTCCCTTCCTCTGCTGTCCTATCCCGAGGTGCAGACAGGGAGCCAGGCAGGCTTCCCTGCCCGCATCATGCTGCGCGCAGAGCTCAGCATGACCGGATAAGGAATGCCTGCCTACGGCAAAGCCATACCCGTCCACCCCGCAAATCTTGATTATCTCTCACCCCGATGATACCATGCCCGCATAATGAGATACCTCGCAGCCCTCGCAGCATGTATATGCGTGCTTGTCGTCCTCCGCTTCTCCATGAAAATCGCGACGAAAGAGGAGCATGAGGGCAAGATCGTCGTCACTTACTGGGAGAAGTGGACGGGCTTCGAGGGCGACGCGATGCGCGATGCCGTCAAGGCCTTCAATGAGAGCCAGGACCGCATCTACTGCGAATTGCTGACCATCAGCCAGATCGATCAGAAACTCCTGCTGGCGACATCCGGAGGGAACCCGCCCGACATCGCGGGGCTGTGGTCCTTCAACCTTAACGTTTTCGCCGACAACGGCTCGATCATTCCGCTGGATGATTACTGCAAGAAAGCCGGCATCACCCGCGAAGATTACATCCCCTGCTACTACGATATGTGCGTTCACCGCGGGAAGGTGTGGGCGCTGCCGTCCACGCCGGCATCGCTCGCATTGCACTGGAACAAGAAGATGTTCCGCGAGGCCGGTCTCGATCCCGAGCGCCCGCCGAAGACGATGAGCGAGCTGTGGGAATACGCGCAGAAGCTGACCATCAAGAGCGATGACGGAGGCTTCAAGCAGATCGGATATATGCCGGCCGAGCCGGGATGGTACAACTGGGGCTGGGGCTGCTGGTTCGGCGGCAGGCTCTGGGACGGGGTGGACAAGCTCACCGCGAACTCCCCCGAAAACGTCGAGGCCTTCGAGTGGGTCAAGAGCTACGCAGACGAATACGGCAAGGACAATCTCGTCACCTTCCGCAGCGGCTTCGGCAGTTTTAATTCGCCGCAGAACGCCTTCATGGCCGGCAAAGTTGCGATGGTGCTCCAGGGCGTGTGGATGCACAATTTCATCAAGAACATCGCCCCCGACATGGAATGGGGTGCCGCGCCGTTCCCGTATCCCGACGGCCACCCCGAGCTGGCCAATACGACGCTCGTCGAGGAAGACTTGCTGGCGATACCGCGCCATGCCAAACATCCTGACGAGGCGTTCGAGGTCATCAAGTTCCTCAACTCGCAGCGGGGGATGGAACTCCTGTGCCAGGGGCAGCGGAAGCATTCGCCGCTCGCAGAGATGAGCGAGAGATTCCTGCGCGACCACGAGAATCCGGCGATCGAGGTCTTCATCGATCTTGCGAAGAGCCCAAACGCATTCAAGTCGCCGCCGCTGGGCATTCTGCTGGAATACCGCCAGGAGATGCAAGTAGCGTTCGACCAGGTCTGGCTGGGGCTCAAGACGCCGCAGGAGGCTCTCGACCGCGTGCAGAATCGCATGCAGCCGAAGTTCGAGAGAACGAAGATGCGGCTCGAGATGCGGCGCGAGCGGGAGCTGTTCGCCGAACCGGGAGGTGCCCGATGACCCGCGGCGAACGCCGGAATCAGATCAGCGGCTTGCTATTCATCTCGCCATGGCTGATCGGCCTCGGCGTCTTCCTCATCTATCCGATTGTGTGCAGCTTCTGCCTGGGCTTCACCGAATACTCCGTCCTGCGCCCGCCGATGTACGTCGGCGCCGAGAACTACGCCGAACTCATGGGCGACGAGGTCTTCTGGAAAGCCTTGAAGAACACGCTCTTCTACGCAGCCTTCGCACTGCCGCTGGGCACGATTACGGCTGTGGCGCTGGCGCTGCTGCTGAATGCGAAGGTGCGGGGGCAGACGGTCTACCGGACTGTCTTCTTCCTGCCGTCGCTGGTGCCGATGGTCGCCCTGGCGGTGCTCTGGCTGTGGCTCTTCAACGGCGATTACGGCCTGGTGAATTACATCATCAAGTCGGTGCTCGGTTTAGTGGGATTGCAGAGCTTGAGGCCCCCGGCGTGGCTCGGTGATCCGAACTGGTCGAAGCCCGCGATGATCGTGATGGCGATGTGGGGCACGGGCCACGCGGTGGTGATCTACCTCGCCGGGCTGCAAGGCGTGCCGCAGCATCTCTACGAGGCCGCGGAGATCGACGGCGCCAACGTCTTCCAGCGTATCCGGCACATCACGCTGCCTATGATCTCACCGGTCATAAGATTCAACGTCATAATGGGCATCATCGGCGTCTTCAACCTTTTCGCCGTGCCCTACGTGCTCAGCGCCGACGGCGCTCCGAACCGTTCGATTTATTTCTACGTCATGTACCTTTACGATAACGCGTTCCGCCACATGCGGATGGGCTATGCCAGCGCGATGGCGTGGATACTCTTCCTGATAATCTTCGCGCTCACGGCCTTTACCGTGCTGATGTCGAAGCGATACGTCCACTACGGAGAATAACCGTGCGGCGGCCCAGGCTGACATCGAGAATGCTCGTGCACGTCGTGCTGATCGCGATGTCCGCCGCGTTCATGATGCCGCTGGTGTGGATGATATCGACGTCGTTCAAGACCAACCAGGAAGCGATGCAGATGCCGCCGGTATGGATTCCCGAGAGCCTCTCCCCCGAGCAGTTCAGGAAGACCCTGGACGAACAGGAACGCCAGGCGCTCAAGGCCGAGGAGGCGGGCGATAAGGACTTCGAGAAACGGTACCAGGGGCCTCTCGGATACGTCAAGTACGCTTTCCGGCAGTACTACGATGCCCTGACCACAGGTGCAGACAAACTGGGGTACTCGCCGTTTCCGCAATATGCGAAGAACACGATATACATCTGCATTCTGAGCGTAATCGGGACGGTTGCCGCAAACGCGCTGATCGCTTACGGCTTCGCTCGCATCCGGTGGAAGGGCCGCGAGGTGCTCTTCTGGATCACCCTTGCGACGATGATGGTGCCGTTCCCGGTGACGATGGTGCCGACTTACGGGCTGTTCAAGTGGCTCGGCTGGATAGGTTCGTTCAAGCCGCTCTGGGTGCCGGCGTGGTTCGGGAGCGCGTTCAATATTTATCTGCTGCGCGAGTTCTTCCGGACGATCCCTACTGAGCTGACCGACGCCGCGCGCATCGACGGCTGCTCCGAGTTCGGCATATTCATGCGCATCATACTGCCGCTCTCGAAGCCGGCGCTCTCGGTCGTCGCGCTGTTCAATTTCCTCTATATGTGGAACAACTTCCTCGGCCCGAGGATATACCTGACCGACCAGCGGATGTTCACGCTTTCGCTGGGCTTGCAGTCGTTCCAGAGCCAGCACGGCGGCACGCAGTGGCACCACCTGATGGCCGCATCGGCCGTTATGGTCGTTCCGATCATCGTGCTGTTCTTCTTCACGCAGCGCACGTTCATCCAGGGCATCACTCTGACGGGAATGAAGGGGTGAAAACTCCGAAGGAGCGACAGGCTGCAAGCCATGCAGGGGCAGCGTCTCCCCGTCGGGCAGGCTTTCTTCGTGGGGCAGGCTTTCCAGCCTGCCGATTCGCGCCATTCCTCCGCCCCTTCAGGGCTGGGATTTCACTCGTCAACCGTACCCACGGCGTTCCCTCCATAGGCGGACCCTCCTGAGGCGGGCAGGCAGGACCGTAGGCTATTTTATGCCGCCCCTGACGGGGCTGTTGTGTTGCAGTTAGCGGCCGCTCAATACCTGAGCAGCGCCTTGAGGACCTTCCCGCTATCGACGGCATCGAGGGCGTCGTTGATCTGCTCCATCTTGAACTCGTGAGTGATATACTCTTCGGCGGTAACCTTGCCCTGTCGAATCCATTCGCAGAGCGGCTTCTGAGCGGCGCGCTCGCGGGCGCGCGTGGGCCATTGGTGCATGTACAGGTTAAAGTTATACTGCCCCTTGCTCTTGTCGATGGTGATCTCGGATTCGGCGATGACGCCGTAGACGCAGATCGAGCCGCCGAGCTTGATGAGGGGGAGGCCGGCGTTGATGATGCTCGGTCTGCCGACGGCATCTATGACGGCATCGAGCAGCCTGCCGCGCTTGTCGGCGAGGTTCGCTATCTCCGGGCTGTCGGGTGTGAAGACTTCGTCGGCGCCCATCGAGAGCGCTTTCTCGCGCTTGTGATCGAGCGGATCGACGACGCCGATGTATCCGAGGCCGAGCAGCTTGCCGAACTTGACGAAGCTCAGGCCGACCGGGCCGGCCCCGAACACTAGAATATCGTCGCCTTCCTGGAGGTTGAAGTCGCCGAAGCCGCCGTAGACCTCTCGCCAGGTACACAGCAGCGCGGCTGCCTCGACGGGGATGTCCTTCGGCACGCTGCGCTGGATTTCGTAGCATTCGAACCAGCCATGCTCCTCGTCGGCCACGCCGTCTTCGACCATAGCATCGTGGTCGGTGGCGAGCGTATACTCGCAGAACCCGCCCCAGCCTGTGGAATACCCGGGCTCGGCGAAATCAAACACGAGCCCGCCGATCGCGCGGTCGCCGATCTTGAAGTTGCGCACCTTCCCGCCTGTCGCCTCGACGATCCCGGCCGATTCGTGGCCCAGCACGAGCGGATAATCTTCCACCCCGGGAAAATGGCCGGCGACGAGCTTGCCGTCCGTCGCGTTGCACAGGCAGGCCACTTCCGTCTTCACCCGCACCTGGTACGGCCCGGGTGTCGGTTCGGCGATGTCGAGGACTTCGACCTTGCCCGGCTCGATTACAACGATTGCTCTCATTTCTATGCCTCCTGTGTTCTTGCTTTTTTCATGTCATTCTGAGCAAAGCGAAGAATCTTTGGCTCCAGGCGCGTTCAACCGGCGAAAGATGCTTCGCTCAGAGCTCAGCATGACAAGTCTTGTGATTCTTGCTATCTTACAGCTTTGCCAGGTCTTCGTAGATATCGACGAGGGCGAAGTAGCACCTGTCGAAAATCGGCTTGATCTTCTGGTATCGCTCGGCAGTAACTGCATCGGGAGTGTGCGTGCTCTCGATCTCGATGAACCTGCTGATGACGTCGAAATCGTCGAAAGCTCCCACACCGATGCCGCCGAGTACGGCCGCGCCCATCGACGTCGCCTCCTCGAGGTAGTTGGGCTTCAGTATCTTCGCGTTGTAGATGTCGGCCATCATCTGCCGCCAGACTTTGCCCTTGGCGCCGCCGCCGATGACGGTAATCGTGTCGATTTCGACGTGCTGCCTGAGAATGCCCAGGATGATCTCGAGGTTGAGAGTAATCCCCTCGAGAACGGCGCGCAACACGTCCTCCCGCTTGTGGGCGACGGCCAGGCCGATGAACGCGCCTTTCGCATTAGTGTTCCACCTCGGCGTCCTCTCGCCCAGCAGGTAAGGCAGGAAGAGTATCCCGTTTGCCCCGGGCACTGACTTCTCGATCGCCTCATTTATCAGTTCGTAGGGGCTTCTGCCCAGTCCTTCGGCCTCTTTCGTCTCGGACTTGCATATCTCGTTCTTCAGCCAGTTGTACGAGGCGCCGGCGGTCTGCATCGTCCCGCATACTTGCAGGGTCCTCGGCACCGCGTGTGCCCAGGTCATAGTCCTCATCTGTTCGTCGTAAAACGGATCTTCGGACGTCAATCCGATCCACGAGGATGACCCGACGTAGTTGTAGGCTCCGCCGGGTTTCGTACAGCCGACGCCGACGGCGGCACACGCGCCGTCGCCCGCGCCGGTGACTACGGGTATCCCCTCGGGCAGGCCCGTTGCCTCCGCCGCTTCTTTCGTGATGCTGCCGACGACGAAGATCGACTCCTTCGCATCCGGGAATTTCTCCCTGTCGACGCCGGCGGCGTCGATGATCCTGTCGGACCACTCGAAGGTGTTCAAGTCGAAAGCGTTGGTGCCCGACGCGTCGGAGTGATCGGTAACCATTCTGCCCGTGAGCTTGAAGTTCACGTAATCCTTTGCGTGGAGCATCTTGTGCGTATTCTTGTATACGTCGGGCTCGTGCTTCTTGAGCCACATGAGCTTTTCGATGGAATACGATGCGCTCGCTCGGTGGCCGGTTGTCCTGTAGAAATCCTGCGGATCGATCTGCTCGAGGATGCGTTCGGTCTCCTCGACGGCCCTTTGGTCGCAATAGATGATGCAATCGCGCAGAGGCGTGCCGCTCTTATCGACGCAGAGGCAGCCCATCATCTGGCCGCGCCAGCAGACCGAAGCGATCGCGGTGGCGGCGATGCCCTGAACGATCTTTTTTGTAGTCGCGCACACCGCCTGCCACCAGTCGGCGGGGCTCTGTTCGGCCCAGTTGATATTAAAGTAGTTCGTCTCGTACGGGTAGGTCGTACTGGCAACCAGTTCACCATCGACGGTGAAGAGTGTGGCCTTGTTGCCGGATGTTCCCAGGTCATGGGCCAGCAGGTACTGTGCCATTGGCATTGCTCCTCGCGCTATTTCGACGGGGGCCGGCAGGCCAAGCCCGTGCTGATGGAACCACTGATAAACACAGATGCATACGGATGACAGGCCTTGCCTGTTAAGGTGAGTCATCTTCTCTTAATCTGCGTCTATCCGCGTTCATCTGTGGTTTCAATCCCGAAATCTGTCATGCATCAGGCCGCGCAGATCACGCCATGCTGTTGCCAATCGAGACGACCACGATGCCGATGATCAGGATCGCAAGGCCGGTGAACAGCCAGCCCTTGCTCCTGCCGCTGGCGCCTTCCCATTCACCGGTGAGGAAGCCCAGACTGTTCCCTATCAGCAGTGAACCGGACTGGAAGATCGCGAAGCCGACCGACGTACCCAGTGCTCCGAGTTTCCAGTCGCCGATGCCGTAGAAGAAGATGCAGGCAAAATGGCCCACCGCCATCAGGAATGCGAAGACCAGATTCCGGCTAGAGCCTTCGTTGCCGAAGCTCTTCCACGTCTTGTTCTTGCACAGCAGGATGACCGAGAAGCCGACGCTGGAGACCATTCCGCCGAGGAAGACCAGAGTCCAGGTGGAAAGGCCCGCCAGCCACGGAGGATTGCCCAAGTCGATGCTGTTCTGGCGGATATTGCCAACGTTATTTGCTATGTGATTGGCGATGTTGAGGCCGGACGAAAGCACGCCCGCGATCACGCAGACTATGAGGCCCGCGAGCATGTTGTTCTTCTTGGGCTCGCCCTCCGTCTCGCCGCCGGTCTGCGACTTCTCCCGCTGCATCCCGGCAAAGCCGTTTACGCCAACGCCGGCGATGCAGATGAGAATCCCCGCGATTATCAGCATGCCCCCCGTAGTGGCAGCCTTATCGGCGCTCCCCAGGAAGAACGGCACCATCGATCCCACCAGTGCCATAGTTCCCATCGTCAGGGAGTATCCTAAAGACAGGCCGACCATGGACAGGCCGTAACCCCAACAGCAGAACCCGCAGCCCCAAAGAAAGCTCAGGGCCAACACACCGAAGATGACCGTTCCGGACACGCCGTCGTACGAAGCCCAAAGGTCTTTAACCACCAGGGCCGCGAACCCCACCGGCACCACCAGCATGGCGAAGAGGAAGAACGCCCCCCACGTGTTCTCCCATTCGTAGTTCTTGATGTACTTGGACGGCAGGGCAAACGTGCCGAGAAACGCCGCTCCCAGCATAGCTAACGCGATTCCAGCGAACATACCAGTCTCCTTTCTAAGTTTCCTGTTCGTTCCCGCCCCAGGGGCGGAAGTCACTTCACTGCAAAGCATCAGGCCTCAGACCTCAGGCCTCAGGCAGAAAGAGCCTGACGCATCGCTGAAGTCTGTAGCCTGAAGCCTGTAGCCTTCATTAGTCCAGGTCTATCACCGACATCGTGTAGGGTTTGTCGTGTTTCGTGTTGACCTTATCCGGCCCGGTCACCATGTCGAAGTTCGCAACGATGAGTTGCCTGCCTATGACGAGCGGCTCGCCCGGCTGGTCCAGGCCGCCTTTCGAGCCGTCGCAGTCGGGGCTTCTTGCCAGAATCTTCACCTTGCCCTCCGGCGAGACGACGCAAATCGCATTGGCCGAGAAGTCCGCAACGTAGATGTTGTCGTCCTTGTCGACGCAGATGCCGTCGGTCGTCTTCATGCAATCGGCCTTGGCGAAGACCTCGCTGGAAGCAACCGAGCCGTCTTCCTTGAAAGTCACCTTGTGGATGGCGCCGTCGCCGAAGTTGCCGATGAAGAGGTTGCCCTTGCTGTCGAACACGATCCCGTCGGCACCATACTGGCAGGCTTTGTTGAGAGTCTTGAATGTAACGAGCAGGTTCGGGTCATTTAGGTTGTTGTTGACCTTCACGTCCTTGTCGTCGAGCTTAAAGCGGTAGACTCCGCTGACGAGGAGATTGTCCTTTCCCGTGACGAGCAGGCTCTGCGTGACATAGATTTGCCCCTTGTGAACGCGGACGCCGTTCGGGTGGCTCATCGAGTGAGCGACGACCTCCCAGCCGCTGGGCTTGCCGTCTTTCAGGATGAGGCGCAGTATTCGGCCCTTCCCGTTGGGCTTGGCCCAGCCCTGGTTGTCGGCGATGTAGAGATTGCCGTCGGGCCCGAAGGCGATGCCCATCGGGCAGGCGGTTTTTGTCTCCGCAAGCGTCTGCACCTCGCAGAGCTTGGTTATCTTCCTGTCCTTATCGATCTTCATCAGCACCGCCGGCTTGGTCTTGTCGGCGTAGTTCGGGCAAGCCAGGATTATGTTGCCGTCCTTATCCAGCGCCATGCCGTCGGG
>JAUWKK010000226.1 GCA_030614245.1 Planctomycetota bacterium
CGTTCATCAGCGTTCATCTGTGGTTGCCTTTCTTGAATTGATACCATACCGTCGCGCCCACCTGCCGGACGGGCAGGGGCAGCCGTTCATAAAGAATATCCAGCGCATCTTGTAATATAAACGCGAGGCTTTTTCCAAAGGAAAATGCTTGCGGGCATGCCTGCCGGACGGGCAGGGCGGAGATTGCAGGAAGTTGTGAAACGGTCGGAACCGCCGCTGAAGGCTTGAACCACGTCGGCAAAACCGGTATCGTAATATATTGGATACGGAACCGTTATTCAGTGGCCAGTGATCAGTATCATCATTCTTTACTGCTTACTGCTTACTGATTGTGAGGTGTCCTATGCCGCGAACGCTGCGCGTTATCGTCTGCGAATGCATTCATTCCGATATCATACCGCAGGATGTCAAGCGGGATGTGTCGGCGAAGCTGCACGAAGCCGGGATTGCCGTCGATACCGTGCCGGACCTTTGCGGCCTCGCCGCACGGCGCGACCCCATGCTCGAGCAGGTCGCACGTGCGGACTCGATACGCATAGTCGCGTGCTTTCCACGCGCCGTCAAGTGGCTGTTCGATGCTGCGGGAGCGCCGCTCCCCGCCGAAGACGTCGGCATCCTGAACATGAGGACGCAATCCGCCGAAGAGATCGTGCGGATGATCGTGCAGGCTGCCGAAGGCATCCGGCCACAAAACCGAATCGCCACGTGGGTGCCACGGTCAACCGTCTTAGGTCGGCCGTGCTCCACGTCCAAGCTTTGCTTGAACGTGCCACCCCAGCCATTGCCCGAGCCCCGCGATTGGGTGCCGTGGTTCCCCGTCATAGATCGTGATCGCTGCACTGAGTGCCGGCAATGTATGAACTTCTGCCTGTTCGGCGTTTACGGCGTGTCGGACGAAGGCGAGGTCGAGGTGCGGAATCCTGAGAAATGCAAGACCAACTGCCCCGCCTGCGCCCGGCTCTGCCCGCAGGTGGCGATCATCTTCCCAAAATACGGCTCCGGCCCGATCTGCGGCGACGATGTCCGCGAAGAAGATACCAAACGCGGGCCGGTGAACGTCGATGTCGCCAGCCTGGTCGGCGGCGACGTATACGATAGGCTGCGCCGGCGCCGCAAAGCCGGCCGAGAGCGCTTTTCAACGAAGCGCGACGATGAGCCTTCGCTGGCAGAGCGGGCGGGCGCCTTCAAGGAAGTGTTGGACAAACTGGAAGTGCCGCCCGAGGTGCGCCAGTCGATATGTTCGGACGCATGTTCGTGCGGCTGCGTCTCCAATAGCCCTGACTCGCCCGAGGGGCCGGATTGCTCTTGTAACGACCCCGATGCCGACGACACCGACGGGAAAGCGAACTGTGGCTGCAACCGCTGAAAAACTGAAGCCCACGGTCGTCCTGGTCGCCGACCGAACGCTCAGTGCCGATTACACGGTGCTGTTCGAGGGGGTTTTCGCGACGATGCAGACGACCCAGGTGCCGGAGTGGATGATGCGGTCGCTGGTCGCGCCGAGGGCCTCCGTCGATCGGCGCGGCCGTGCGCGGATCGCGCCGCTCGGGCTGCGTCGCGTCGAAGCTGCATTGCTGGCCGATACGCCGCTGACTGCGGACGATGTCGTCTGCACGACGCCCGAAGCCCTGCCCGAACTGCTCGGCCCGTGGGTGAAGGTCGTCGCCGTCAGCTCCAGCGATCCGCTCGGACGCGGAATGAGCAACACGACCACGAGCAGCTTCTGGAAGGGCGAACTTTACACGAGCGTATGGACCGACCGCATGATGGACGTGATTCGCGCCGCGAGCAGGCGCTATGGCTTCAAGGTGGTCGGCGGCGGCGCCGGAGCCTGGCAATGGGTGCAGGATCCCGAAGAAACCCAGCGGCAGGGCTTCGATATGAGCTTCGACGGTTACTTCGAGGCAGCCGGCCCGCAGCTTTTCATGGAACTGATCGATGGGAAGCCCGTCCCGCGCGTCTTCAGCGAAAGTTCCAACGCCGTCGAGAGTATCCGCCCGATCGGGGGTGCCTCCACCATGGGCGTTATCGAGCTCTCGCGCGGATGCGGCAGAGGCTGCAAGTTCTGCACCATGGCTTCCACGAAGATGAGCCATCTGCCGCCGGAAACCATCATCGCCGACCTCGAAACGAATATCGCGGGCGGCGTTACGTCCGTCGTCAGCGGAAGCGAAGATTTCTTCCGCTACGGAGCGACCGGCTCGAACGTCAATTTCGACAGGCTCTATGGCCTCCTGCTCGAGATGAGGAAGCTCGACGGCCTGTCGTTCATGCAGATCGACCACGCGAATATCGCATCGGTGCTGCAGTTCAGCGGAGAGCAACTGAAAGATATCCGCAAGCTGCTGACCTGGCACGGGAAGAGCGATTACCTGTGGGTGAACATGGGCCTCGAGAGCGCGAACGGTCGGCTCGTCCACGCGAACGCCCCTGGCAAGATTGCGCCGTTCGATCCCGACGGCTGGGAGGAGATGGCGATCGATGCAGCGGAGCGAATGACGCGAAGCGGCTTCTTCCCCGTCTTCAGCGTCATACTCGGCCTGCCCGGTGAAGCGCCGGACGACGTAGCGCGCACGCTCAAGCTCGTCAAGCGGCTGGCAGAGAGACGGTCGGTCGTCTTTCCGATCTTCAACGAACCGGTTCGCACCGAGGCCGGCGGCGAGGCGTTCAACCTTGAGAGTATGCGGGCCGATCACCTTGAATTGTACACGACCTGCTACGAGATCAACTTCAAGTGGGTGCGCAAGCTCTACAGCGACAACCAGCGGGCCGGCGGCGTACCGTGGCTCAAGCGGGCGCTGATACAGATGCTGGGCAAGGCTGAAGTCATCTCCTGGCGGCGGAACTTCCGCCGTGTGAGCAGGCGGATCGCCGCGCGTACGCCGTCTGAGCCGGCGGGAAGAGCCGTCCCGGTCGCTGGCGCCTGAAAGGATGTAACGTGTCGGATGCCGTAACTAGAAACACGCGAACGGAGCCGGCCCCGCCACGGCGGACAGGCAGGGCTCCGCAGGCCAGTATTCCCCATGCCAAGACTGAGCGCGACCGTCTGCTGCGGCATGTGCGTGACTATGTCACGTCGGAGCGCTTGGTACCGCCGCAGTCACGGGCCGAGCTCATAGCCCACGCGCGCCGCATCGCCGGCGACATTCGCTACGGTGAGGAGTTTCACAACTACATCAGCGTGCTGATCAACAACGAAGTGTGGCGCGATACGGTCGCGCGGACGCCATACAACCGGCGGCTGCTTCTTCTGCCGCAGTGTTTGCGGCACGAGAGCGATTGCCCGGCACAGTTGGACGAATTCGGCCTGGTGTGCGAGTCCTGCGGGCGCTGCCTGATCGGTGAACTGCTGGATGTGGCCGAACGACTGGGCTACGTGGTACTCGTGGCCGAGGGCACGACTGTCGTTACCGCGCTTGTCGGCGCGGGGAAGGTCGACGCAATCGTCGGCGTGAGTTGCCTCTCGGTCCTTAAACGTATCTTCCCCAAGATGGAAACGGCCGTCGTCCCTGCGGTGGCCATCCCGCTGCTCTACGACGGCTGCGAGGACACGATGGCGGATACCGATTGGGTACTCGACGCGATCACCATGAACGGCAACGGGGCGCCGAGCCACTCGTTCAGAAGGCTTGACCTTGACCTACTGCGAGGCAGCGTCACGAGCTGGTTCACCCCGGGGTCGCTCGAAGCCGTCCTGGGTGTCCCCGGCAGCCGAACCGAGCGCATCGCCCAGGAATGGCTGGCCAAGTCCGGCAAACGCTGGCGCCCGTTCCTTACGGCTTGCATCTTCCATGCACTGCTGGACGATCCTGACAAGCAGGTTCCGGACGGTCTGCACAAGCTCGCCGTCGCCGTGGAATGCTTCCACAAGGCATCGCTCATCCATGACGACATCGAAGACGACGACGAGCTTCGGTACGGCGAGAAGACTCTGCACGAGGAATACGGAACGCCGATCGCGCTGAATGTCGGCGACCTGCTTCTGGGCGAAGGATACCGCCTGATCGCGGAGTCGGATGCGCCGCCCGACCGCAAGGCCCAGATGCTGAGCCTTGCCGCCGAAGGCCACCGTACGCTGTCAATCGGCCAGGGCGAGGAACTGAGCTGGCGCCGCGAGCCCCGGCCCTTGTCCGTCGCACAGGTGATCGACATTTTCAGGGGGAAGACCGCTCCCGCCTTCGACGTAGCTCTGCAAGTTGGGGCGATCTATGCGGGCGTCGACGGGAACACCAGGAGCGTGCTGAGCGCGTACAGCGACGCACTCGGCATCGCATATCAGATTCGCGACGACCTGGATGACTGCCCGCTGGAGAACCCCGACGGCTCGCTCCGGCTCGCCGCCGAGAGCCCATCGCTGCGGCTTGCTGTCGCCCGCGAGAGGGCCGCCGGCGATGCGAGAAGCTTCCTCGATGGCGTCTGGCGGCAGACCGCGCCGGACGCACAACGCGTCAGGAGCATCTTCGACGAACTCGGCATCGAGGCGGCCTTGATGCAGTTGCTCCGCGATTACGAGGAAGAGGCGATAGCCTCGTTACGCGATCTTCGCAACGCTACCCTCAAGGCCCTGCTCCGCCGTGTGATCGGAAGTATCTTCTACGACATCGAGATGAAGGAGCCCCCACGGTGACGTTAACATAGCACCGTCGGGTGCGTGTCTGGTCCACGTCCAAGCTATGCTTGAACGTGCCACCCACCGACTGGCTGCTGGCCAGATGCCACCCCGACGGCGGATTTGCGGCCACACCGGACAGCCCGATGCCCGACCTGCTGTCAACCGCCACGGCATTGCACGCGGTCGCCGGAATGGGCGTAGACCTCGCGCCGATCCGCGAGGCGTGCCTCGACTTCATCGACAGCCTCTGGTGCAGCGAAGGCGCCTTTCAGGGCCATTGGGCCGATACGCAGCTCGACTGCGAATACGTCTTCTACGGCCTTCTCGCACTCGGGCACCTGAGCACGTGAGTGGACCGATGGAACAGCTCGACCAGCATCGGGGGATCGCCGACATCAGGCAGACGCTCTCATCAGCCAAACGCGAACTCATGGCCCTGCTGACGCCGCAGGGGCACTGGGAGGGCGAGCTGTCCAGCAGCGCGCTCTCGACCGCCACGGCCATCGCGGCCTGGCGCGAGCACCTGCCCGCGAGGATGTCCAGACGCATCGACAGGGCCATTCGACGCGGCGTCGAATTCCTGACGCGGGCGCAGAGAG
>JAUWKK010000205.1 GCA_030614245.1 Planctomycetota bacterium
CAGCCCGGCTCCGTGGCCGTCTTCAATGCCGCCGAGGCAGCCCAGCTCGCCTTCGACCGTGATGCCCTTCGCGTGAGCGGCATCGACGACCTTCTTCGTTACTTCGACGTTCTGCTCGTAAGTCGCCGGGGTCTTGCCGTCCTCCAGCAGCGAGCCGTCCATCATCACCGATGTGAAGTTCTGCTCGATCGCACTGCTGCACGTCTCAAAGCTGTTGCCGTGATCGAGGTGCATTGCTATCGGCAGGTTGGGATGCAGTTCGGCGGCTGCGAGCATCAGGTGCCGAAGATATGCATCGTTGGTATACTTGCGCGCTCCACTCGATGCCTGGATGATGACCGGGGAGTCGGTCTCGACTGCCGCAGCCATAATCGCCTGAATCTGTTCCATGTTGTTGACGTTGAATGCGGCCAGGCCATAATTATTCTCGGCTGCATGATCCAATAGAATTCGCACCGGTACCAATGCCATACCTATCCTCCTGCGGTGTACGTCAAAGACAAGCGAAACGGAATAGTCACAAGGCGGCAATGCATCGCACAATCCGCCATACGGTCGCCTGATTGTAGCCATCCTGCGCCGCAGAGTCAAGCATCAGAATTATGGCGACACGAAGCTCCTCGGCAGCGCGGGAATACATTTTCCGCTTGAATTCGCCGCGCCATTCGCAAGAATCACATCAGCTATAGTGGCTTTTCTTGCCGGATAGGTTGCCCCGCAGGTGTATATGCTTATGAGTGGCCGGAAAGTGAGTCCTGATGGCAGAAGATGACGAAGAGCTCATCTTACGGTGCCGAACGGACAAAGCGGCTTTCGAGACGCTGTTCCGGCGACATTATCGGCAGATCTATATGTTTGCCCGAAGCATGTTGGGCTCGAATGAGGATGCTGACGAAGTGGCCCAGGACGTCCTGCTTAAGATTTATCGGGCGGCCGGTACATTCAAGCCGGGTTTTCGCTTCACCCCGTGGATGTATCGCATCGCATCGAACCACTGCAAGAACGTGCTCCGGCACCGGCAGATAAATCAGAAGCGTCTCGAGCAGCTCGAGCCGACCGACGACATCGTGCCCTCAGCCCCCGAGACGCCGCTCGAGATCTACGCCAGGGGTGATATCCGCGAGCACATCGGCATGGCCATCGAGTCCGTCGGCAGGCGATACCGCGAGGTCTTTCACCTCAGGTATATGGCCGGAATGTCATACAAAGAGATCGCCGACGCACTCGGCCTCAGCGTCAGTGCCGTAGAGACTCGCATACTGCGCGGCAAGGTAATGCTGCGAGAGAAACTTACTCGTATGGGGTTGTCCCCCACTTAAAGGCCTATTTCGGCCTGCCAGTGCCCCCGAGGAGTGAACAGCCGTGAATTGTGAACAATTATACATGCCGCTTCATCGCTACGTTGACGGGGAAAGCCCGCCCAACGAGGCCCGCGCGGTCGAGCGGCACATTGCAGATTGCGTCAAGTGCCGTGACCTGCTGCTCACGCTCCGGCGCGAGAATGAGCTGCTCGAGGAGCATTTCGATGCAACCGCAGCCCCCGACGATATAGAGCTCCGCTTCGCAACGGCAGAGGCCCGGATCGATTCTCACGACCGGCCCAGGCGACTGCCGCGGTGGCTCCCGCTCGCCGCGGCCGCGCTCGTCGTCGTTACTATCCTCGGTGTTTTCGTATCGAGATCGGGGCCGACGGTCGTCGCCAATCTCGATAGCGTAAGCGGCGACGTCGGCCTCCTGCGGGCCGGCACGCAGAAATGGGAGGACCTCAGCGGCCGCAGCAACGTCGATATCCATGACGGCGACATAATCAGAACGCAAGAAGAACACATCGCCGCCATGCGCTTCGCCGATGCCTGCGCGGTGGAGATCGACAGGAAGACGAGCCTCTCGTTCCGTCGCTCTGAGCAGGAGAACGGCCACAGATGGCATCTCGACTACGGCCGGATACGCTGCGAGATTCCCCGTGCAGACATGAGTTTCGAGATCATCACTCCCGCCGGGCGTATCTTCGGCTCCGCCGCCGGGCTTCACGTCAGCGTACTGCCCCTCGACGATACCGCAGCCATCCCCCCTGCACGGCAGCCGCGCGAGACCGGCTTCAGTCTGCTGCGGTCCGCCTGCGCCGCCGGCCCCGCCGGAGCTTGGAGAATCGAACTCACTGTCCTCCGGGGCACGGTGACGATGTCAAATCGCCTGGGAGAGCGGCGAGTTCCCGCCGGAACGAGCGCGAGAATGACGACCACCGAAGCGCCCAGCGTCCCACGCTCGGCCGACGTGGCAGACGTCTTGCGCTGGCGGCGGCCGCCGCCGAATGAGCGGCCGGACATCGAGCCGATAATCCTTCCACCGCCCCAGCTCATCGAGGAGCCTTCGCCGGACGGCGACCCAGGTGACGCCGACCCCGCGACACCGCCGGCGCGAGAAAAGCCACAACCGGCTATCCAGCCGCCGGTTGAAATCATGCCTAGCGTCGGCCTCGACAGCATAACAATCTCGTGGGAACCCGGCGTGACCGCCAAGAGCACGATGCATTATGATGTCTATCGCAGCGATGAACTGGCCGGCGCCGAGGGCGAGTTCGTCAAGATCAACAAGGAGCCGATCGAGGCGACCAGCTTCGTCGACAGGACTTTCTCGCACGCGGCCAGCTATTATTACGCCGTAGTCGCCGTGGGAGAAAGGCGAGATGCGGTCGAGGTGACTGACGGCCCGGCGCAGTTCGTCGACAGCTATCTCAGCGAGAGAGTCAAAGTGCGCGCGCCGGATTTCACGATCATGTACGTCGGCGGGAACCCGGAGCTCGCCGCGATAATGATCCGCAAATACCATCGAGGCGACTGGCGCCCGACGACGTTCTATACAAAAGCCGGGCATGAGATCGGAGGCTCGCGCCTGATGCGCCTGCCGGACGGCCTGGGGGGCGTCGAGGAGGTCGAGTTCGCCACGGGCTACCGCCTCGTCGAGATCAAGGATTCGAAAGGGCTCGTCGGCACGATGAGCATCGTCATCAGTGACGGCAAGGGCCATAGATACGAACTGAAACAGCAGCGGCCACGCAGGCAGTGACCGCGCCTGCCCGCCTCAGGCGGGCCTGTTTGACAACTTAAGAGGCCGAGTGGCCTCGATCCGTCGCGGCCGCGGGGTCAACGGGAACCGACCCCGCCCCTGCGGCGGATGCCGGCAACACACCGGGAACAGCCCGCAACGGTCCCGGCGCATACGCGGTTCCCCTCCTCTCGCAATCTCACATCCACAAGCGTCTCCTCGAAGGAGTGTGCCATGAACACACACTATCTGCGGATAGGGATCGTCTGTATGTTGTTTCTCAGTTCAGTCGCAGCCGGCGACCCGCCGGAAGAGCTCAAGAGGCAAGCGGAGAGAGCTCGCGTCGAACGCCAGCGCCACCGCGCACTTGCGGAACATTACTTCAAGACGGGAAAGGTGCAGTTCGACAAGATGGCTTTCAGGGCCGCCCGCGAGGACTTCCGCAAGGCGCTCTCGCACGACCCGGGCCACTCGGCAGCCGCACGAATGGTCCGCCGGTGCGACGGCCTGATCGGTGATTGTCCGACGCCTGCGGACGTCCTGCTCGACAGGATGCTCGAGGCGCGCCTGATCGATCGGCAGCGGGCCGCAAACGAATTGAACTCCCGCATGGCCAGGGGGCGCAAGCTGGTGGCAGCGGGCGAGTTCCGCGAGGCGGCCGGCGAGTTCGAGAGAACGCTCTCGATTGCAAAATGGCTCGAGCCATACCTCGACGTGAGCGATACAACAGCCGCGGCAGCCAAACTGCTCGACGAGGCCGGGAAGAACGCGATCAACCAGAAGCGTAACGAGGATCGACACAAGCTCTCGTTGGCAATCGCCGATGCGAGCCTCCGCGAACGGGAACGCCTGGAGTTCAACCGCAGACGCATCCAGACCCTGCTCGCCGGCGGCAAACGGCTCATGATGCTGCACCGTTACGATGAAGCTGAAGCTCTGTTCAGTGCTGTGATCGCTGACGATCCCGATCACCACCAGGCCGGACGGCTGCTCGATGGGGCGCAGCGGCTGGGCAGCGAGGCGAAACGCGATCGGACCGCACGAGAGAGAGAAAACAACACCGCACGCCTGTATGCCCGGGGAGATGAATGGATGGTCGCACAGACCGAGACGCTCGTCTATCCACCCGAATGGGGCTATACGAAGGGGATAGATCGCCTCCAGGCCGAAGAGGAGAACGAAGAGCCCTGGAAGATCGAGCTTCGCAGGAAGCTCGAAGAGCCGGTCTCGTTCGACTTCCTCGAGACGCCGCTCGAAGACGTATGCCAGTTCCTCCGGCAGGTTGCGGATGTCGATGTGATCCTCGATCCTCGCGTGGCAGAGGACGCGAACGATGCGAGCCTGCCCGTCACGCTCAGAGTCGAGGACATGCCGCTCTCGAAGGCCATCAAATGGATCAACAGGCTGACGGGCACGTCATACGGTCTTCGCGATCACGCGATCTACATCGCCCAGCCGGATGAAATGGAGGGCGATGCGAAGCTCCGCGTCTTCGACGTGGGAGCGCTGCGCGCAATCATCCGCGACTTCCCCGGAGACCTGCGAATACTCGCACGCACCGGCATGGGCAACAACGGCCAGCCGGAGATAGCAATGTTTGAGAAAGGCCCCAAGGAAGAACAACGCAAGGCCGATGAGGAATTCCTCAAGTTCCTCAAGGCTGTGATCGGCCCGGGTGACTGGATGGAACTACCCGGCGGCAGAATGGCGTGGAAGCCGGAGAGATGAGTCTTCAGAGACCGAGCGGGGTGAGTTGTCTGCCCACGGGACCCTGGCATGCTGCGGGCCCCCGGTTGGATGGGTTAACATACCCCAGCCCTGAAGGGGCGCTTGCGTTTATGCCGATTCTCCGGTAAGATGGCGGTGATGGGTCTCCTGTGGGCTCGAACTGGAGCTGCCGGTGAGCGGAACCGCCATCAAACGTACCCGAAACCTTGCGTTGTGTCTGCTGCTGGTGCTGCCTCTGTATGCTTCGGCGGGTGGCCGTTTCGAGCCGGCTCGGGCGGGCAATGGGCGGCTGGAGCTCGTCCGTGGCGTGCCTGTGGTACATCTCACGGGCACACCCGAGGAGATGGGCGAGCAGCACGGCAAGCTGCTGCGCGAGCAGGGCAGGGTGCTGCTCGATCGTTACGTGGGGCGCTTCTTCAACGCGTCCAATGCCGGGCGCGCGGCGAGGGCCACGACGCTTGCCATATCGCGCCGGATGAAAATCCCCCCGGTATATAAGCGCGAGATGGCCGCACTTGCGGAGGCCGCCGGCGTCAGCTACGACGACGTGCTCCTGGCGAATACGATGTTCGATGCCAAGAAGATGCTCCAGTGCACCACCGCAGCGGCCTACGGCAAGTCGTCCAGCAACGGGCGGCTGCTGTTCGGCCGCAACCTCGATTTCCCTTCGCTTGGCGTGGCACATCTTTACTCGGTCGTCTTCGTCTATCATCCTGAGGGCGGCGAGCCGTTCGTCTCGGTGGGATTCCCCGGCCTCGTGGGTGTGCTGTCGGGAATGAACGCGGACGGCGTGGCCGCG
>JAUWKK010000045.1 GCA_030614245.1 Planctomycetota bacterium
AATTCTATATGGCAGGATCGGCTACATCCACGCAGCGGGGTTACCTGGTGATTCCGTGTACTATCCAATGCGCATGGGATTATCAGAACCCGTATCGATAGGCTGGGCGGCCCACAAGCCGCGCTGCTTCATCTGCTGGCATGCGAGAAATCCTACGTACTACTGGTCGCCCGGCAGGAAGTCGCGGCCGGTAAAGTGCCGCTTTTGCAATGCTGCCGGCCTGTTGAACATCGCTCGCGCCCGCCCCGCCAAGAAACTGCCGTAACCCCACGAGTGAAAGGAGCTAATATGCTGTCAGAGAACGCTAAAACGGTACAAGACAAGCTCCGCGACCCCGCCGCCATCAGGCGGGATCGCGGCCGGGCATTCATCATGCTCGCCGCCGCCATCGGCAGCGGCATGCTCAGCGGATTGGTAGGCTCATGGGTGTTCAGCAGGGGTCCTCAGAAGCTGGTCTATGCCGATGTCATCAGCGCAAGTCGGTTTGAGGTCCGGGGTGGGCCCGGCAGCCCGGCGATAATGAAAATGGGCTACATGAACGACAGGGGCGCGATGATCTGGGGGATCGATGTTAAGGGAGTCAAAGGCAAGTCGCAAATGTTGATGCGTTCCGACTTTCAGGGCAATGGCCGGATGGAGTTTTACGGCACGGATAGCGACTGGGGGCTTCTTATCGGTGCCGCGCCCAACGGTAACGGCTGTGTCAACGTTCGGCAGGGAGGTAATCTTGCCGACGTCGACGGCGAGCGCTTGAATATTGCCACAACCATTCTGCCCGGTCGGATATACCTATCAGGCGCAGATGCATTCCGTAGTATAGGGCCGGAACCGACGCAGTGACCCCGCAGCGAACTCACCTGAAAGGAGCAAATATGCAGCCGGAGAACGCTATAGAGATAGAAGACAAGCTCCGCCACCCCGCCGACATCAGGAACGGAGCGTCAGCCGCGCTGGCCGTCGTGTGCTGGCTCTGCGCCGTCCATTCGGGGGCCGATGGTGCTCCCGGCGGGCCGATGGTCGCTCACTGGACTTTCGACGAGAACTCCGGCGTGGCGCGCGACGCGAGCGGAAATGGTAACGATGCGACACCGCGATCTCCAGCAGAAGTTACCCGCATCGGGGGTATCTTCGGCAACGCCATTGCCTTCTCGGGGCAGCACAGTCTCCGGACGCCCGGCAGGCCCGACTTCAGCAAGGTGAAGAAGATCACGCTCAGCGCCTGGGTGCAGCCCACCGGCTGCGATCAATACAATGAAATCTTCCGCAAGGAAGACGGCACGAACCGCGTCCTGTTCGCGTTCCAGGAAAGTATGACGGTTCTCTCGCTGGGCTTGAACGTCGGGGGCTACGTCGAATGCGACGCAAAGATCGCCCGTGAGCAAGTCCTTGATGGGACATGGCACCACTGTGCCGCCACGTTCGACGGCCAGTTCATGCGGGTGTACCTCGACGGTAAAGAGATAGGCAACATGAGCCGCCTCATCGCCATCGCCGGCAGCGGCAAGCACAACAACGTGAAGGTCGACCCCGTCAGCCTGCGTCGGCTGATACTCCGGGTGGACACTATGTGCCCATACCGCGGCAGCGAGGAGGTTCGGGCAATAGCCGATCCCGAGTTCCAGGGCGTGGACTGGCTGGCCATCCGCCCGAGGGTAAAGACCGCCCCGGCCCCATCGACTGAGCGGGGGCGGCCCCAGGCACGGAGCGAGGTCCGCCTCGCTTCCCGTCTGTTTGGAGAATCGCAGTAGGAGGCGGCAAAGATTGTCCGGTGGCGTTATCCCGCCGTCAGGACGGCTCCTATCCGGGACACGTAAATGATGGAATGCGAGAGCGTCCTTCCGTTCACCCACTACCAGCAGCCTCAGCGTGAAAGGCTGCAAGATCTGGTCCGTGCGCCTGAATGGCAGGCAATCCTGGCTCGACACCATGCCTTGCGACAATGGAAGGCGGACATAAGGGTGCCCCCGGCGGCGCCAGGACAGCAGGTTACGGCAAATCAGTACCTCGCAGAGCGCAACTTCCAACGGGTGAAGAAGCTCCTGTCGGAAGGCGTCACAGATGAGAACAGGCTTGTGGAGGGCCTGGGCAACTGGAGGGCTGCCTTGGCGGGGGATGAGCGTTTTCCGATTGTTTTCCTGGGGCTGGTGGTAACACTCGATTGTTTCTTCCTGCCCCGCTGTCTTTACTGTAATCAGACTTGGTTGCCGCGCCGTTTGACCCTCGATGACTGGAAAGCCTTATTGAGGGAGGCGGCCGAGCCGACCCCGCCCTATGTCTACTTGCCCGGGGGCGAACCACTTCAATTGGGGGCCGAGATATGGGGTGATAACGGCCTGGTCGCCTCGGCTGCAGATCTCGGATCTGCTGTCAACATTAACACGAACGCCGTTCTGATCACACCGCAAGTCGCGCTTCAGTTGGTCAAGGTGGGGCTGGCTAAACTACACATTTCACTGGACAGCATTGACCCAAAAGTGCAGGGGCAATTGTTTCAGGGGCGTGAACGTCTCGACGCCGTGTTGAACGGCATCTACAACGTGCAGATCGCTCGCGAAGTACTCGGCGCCAACCATCCGCAAGTTCATGTCAACTGTGTGCTTACTGCACGGAACCTATTCCAGTTCCCCGACCTGCTGCGTTTTCTGTTGGAGATACGACAAATCAGGTCGTCGAGGTTTGAGGGAAGGATCGGGGAGGATCCGGTCTTCCGCGATTTTGCCTTTCATCTGATTCCCGTCGGGGGCCGCGAAAATGCCTTGCTACGACCGACTGCCGAGGAGTGGAAGCGGTTCTACAGCGAGACCTGGGCGGAAGCCGAGCAAGTTTGGCAAGACTATCAGACGGCCGTCGGCGTTCCAGAAGATGAGCGAAATTCTCTGGAGCGGTACTGTCCATTTGCAAGCCCGTTCCTGCGGGCCGATCATAAGATGGGCCTTGACGAATACTGCGAACGGGCCGCCCAGGGGAACTACTGGCAGGGCGCCCTTGTGGATCGGTGCTACGTTGCCCCCACCCAGGCTTTCGTCCTGCCGGATGGCTCTCAACACTGGTGTGGGGCCCACGCCATCCGACATCCACCGCCGCTGGGGAACGTGCAGGGGAGCACGTTGCGGGAGAACATCCGCGCGAACATCAGCCGATGGGCTGAGTATCCCAATGACTATTGCACCGGTTGTGCCGGAGCGACTTGTGTCATCAATCAAACAGCTCAGCGCAATCTGAGAAAACAGGTCTCGGAATGGATCGCTGAGCACGACTGCTTAAGGAACGGGCAAGATACAGACACGTGACGGGCGGAGAGACTGCGTCCAGCCGGCGCGGAGGAGGGGGCAGCGGGCCGGTATGGTACACCCTGCAATCTCTGCCATTCTGAGGCGCGAAGCCCCTCCTGAGGCGGGCAGGAACGAAGAATCTTTCGAGCTGTAGATGCAGTGCGTACCAACGCTTCTGAAGAGATCGCGCGTCCATCGCGCGAAAGATTCTTCGCTACGCTCAGAATGACAAGGTAGACGGGCTCTCAACTCCTTGGCTCGCAAGGCTTTGGGTGCTGCACCGTGCGAGAATCTGGCGTTGTAGTGCTAAGGATATGGTTCACTGGAAACCTCTATCCCCTTCTCTGATCCGAGATGATAAACACGGCCGCGGGTGCGTTCATCGGTGGGTTGAATCCTCTGCTCCCATTCGTTGGGGCAATTTGTTGTAAGGCTCAGAATTCGCCTTGAAAGAAGCGCAACTTCGGCTTATCTTGGGTGTATAATATCTAAAGAGTAAAATGGTGCGCCGTGCGCCTGTGGAAAAGGGGGATGCAGTATGAGCCGAAATCGAACGTTTCGCGGATTGATGGCCCTTGCGGCTGCCGCGTCTCTTCTTATTGTAGACCCGCTGCCGCAGATGTCTTATGCCGATTTCGAGCCGCCGCCGCCGCCGAAGCCGCATCGGCGCTCGGGAGGCGAGTCCTTCCCGCCACTGCCGCTGCCGGCCACGCCACTGCGCCGAACGGAGAAGAAACGGCAGCCCGCTCCCCCAGCGCTCATGGGCAAAATCATATACGGCAAGCCCATGTGGATGACTACCAAGGACGGCAGACGTTTCTCATACAAAGACTGGCAGAGCGATACCACCGACATGCACCGCCTGCTCAAGTGGTGCAACAAGCGTCTCGGCATCCATTACCGAAGCATAGAGCTGCCGCTGAAGGATTTTTCATACAGCCCCGCCGAGCTGCCTGTCCTCTACATCACCGGGCACGAGGACTTCGTTTTCACCGAGGAAGAGATCAAGGGGCTGCGGCGGTACATCACCGACGGCGGCACGTTATTCTGCGACTGCTGCTGCGGTGCGAGCAAGATCGGCCAGGCCTTTCAGCGCGAGATGCTCCGCATCTTCCCCACCCGCCCGCTCAGGGCCATTCCCCCCGATCATCCTGTGTATTCCTGCTTCTACGAAATCCGCAAGGTCAAGCTCCGCGAGGAAGGCGCCGCCTGGCGCGAGGCCGCTCCGAACTGGAAGGGTATGAACATCGGATGCCGTCTCGCCGCCGTTCTTTCCACCTACGACGTCAGTTGCGGCTGGGCGCGGCACGAGCACCCGCAGGGACGCCGCATACAAGTCGACGATGCCGTCAAGCTCGGCACCAACTTAATCACATACGTGCTGGCCAACTACCAGCTCGGCCGGGCGCTCTCGACCGAGACCGTTTACTTCGACAAGAGCGAGAACGCCCGCCAGGAGACAGTTGTCGCCCAGATCATCCACACCGGCGACTGGGACCCCGACCCCTCGGCCGTCATGCACCTGCTGAAGTTCGCCGCCAGGCAGTCCACTCTCGACGTCAAGTTCAAGCGCGTCGATATCGATCTCCGGAAGGCCGACGCATTCAGGTATCCGTTCCTGTACATGACGGGCCACAGGGATTTCGTGCTCTCCGAACAGGAAATCGCGTCATTGCGGGCCTATCTCCGCAACGGCGGGGTGCTGTTATCGGATGCGTGTTGCGGCCGGGCCGGCTTCGACGCGGCTTTCCGCCGCGAGATCAAGCGAGTCCTGCCCGACGCCGACCTCGAATTGCTACCGGCGGACCACCCGGTGTATTCGTCGGTATTCAAGGTCGGCCAGGTAAAGTACACCGAATGGCTGAAAGAGGAGAAGCCGGACCTCAAGCGGCCGATGCTCGAAGGCATCAGTATCGGCGGCTCACTGGCCGTTATCTACAGCCGGTACGACTTGGGATGCGGCTGGGAAGGCCACACGCATCCTTATGCACTCGGCATCCAGCAGGCGGATGCACTCAAGCTCGGAACAAACTGCATTGTCTACGCACTCACGCACTGAACTCGGGGAGCAGACCGCCCGGATGCAGTACGAAGACCGTCAACTCCCGGATTATCAATCGTATGATGAGCTGGCGGAGCGCATCGACCGCACCCGCCGCCGCTGGCGAGCGGCGGATATCTGGCATCAGCGTGCGGCGTTCATTGCTATCGTTGCGGGGATGATGCTCGCGTTCGCCGCGACTGAAGCGCTCTTCCACCCGCCATCAAGCGTCCGTTGGGCGATGTTCGGCGTCTTCGTCGCCGCTGCGGCCGCCGGAACCGCGCTGCTGCTGATCCGCCCCATGCTGCATCGCAGGTCCGACGAGGAAGTCGCCATCCACGTCGAGCGCTGTTTCCCGCAGATCCGCAACGGTCTGATCAACAGCGTTCAGCTCTCGCAGGACCCGATGGTCACGGCCCCGGCGATCGTCGACAGGTTAATCCGGAACGTAGCCGACGGCACGCGCGAGCTGCGGTTCGTATCGGCTATCGATCTGAGGCCGCTCAAGCGCTTCGCTGCCGCAGCGGTGCTCATCGTTCTTGCAGTCGTCGGCCTCACCGCCGCCTGGCCCGATAACGCCCGAAACGCAATCGCACGTGTCCTCATGCCCTGGAAGTATATCCCGGCAATGGGAGCCGCCCGCATCGTCAGCGTCGATGCCCCCGCCAGTGTCTTCGCAGGAGAGAACCTGCATATCATCGTTACCGCCGATAACATCCCCGACGAGGCGGTTGATGCCGTCATTCTGCACAAATGGGCCGACCCGGAGGAGACTGTCGCCAAGCTCGATGAACGCATCAAGGAACGCACCTCGGCGGGCGACCTGCCGGCTAATGCCGATGCAATGCGCGAACACGTCCGGCGGAACGTCGAACTGCGGCAGGTCATGGCGCCCGTGGGCGATGCTCAATTCGCAGGGATCATCCGCGAGGTATGGTTCCCGCTCGTCTTCCGCATCCGCATCAACGACACCGAGACACTGTATCACCGCGTCGATGTCGCAACCCGCCCCGCCGTGCAGGGTGTCGACGTCGCATACACATTCCCCGAATACACGGGGCTGGCATCCGCCGAGGAGAAGAGCACTAACGGGGCGCTGCGGGCGATCAAGGGCACCGACGCGGCACTCACCGTCACGGCCAACAAGCCCATCGCCAGGGCTGGCCTGCTGCTCAACGGCAAGACTAAACGCAAACTGCTGATCGACCCCGAAAGCCTCAAGATGTCGGCAAGGCTGCGCATCACCCGGAATGGCAGCTACACCATAAACCTGGTCGATGAAGATGGCAACGCAAACCGCGATCCCATACAACGGCTCATACGGTGCATCCAGGACCGCCCGCCGTCCATCCGCTTCTCGGCGCCTGCCCAAGATGTCAGTATTCCGCTCGGCGGCACGGTTTCTTTTATTCTGCAGATGGAAATGAAGGCTCACGACGACTTCGGCATCAGCACCATCAGCCTTCTAGCCCAGCGAAACCAGGATGGCACGGTCGCCGCCTTCAAGCGAATGCACACCTGGAAGACGTTCCTCGACCCGAAGAACGTCGCGCAGACATATTCCTGGAGATTCTCGCCCGCCGACTACACCACCGGCGACCGCATAGTCTACTATGCCGAAGCAATCGACAACAACGACGTCTCAGGTGCCGGCAAGGCCTCGACGGCCCGGTTCGTCGTCCAGATCGAGGACAAAGGCAAGGTCATCGCCGACCTTGACAGGAAGTTCGACGACTGGATGAAGCAACTCGCCCAGATACTGAAGGCCCAGCAGGAAGCCCGAGCCGGTGCGAAGCATCTCCATGGCCTGCCGCTCGGAAGGCTCAAGGCCGCCGCCGCAAGAATCGAACAGAAGCAGATCGGCATCCGCAGGGATACTATCATCGTCGCAAATGCCATCGAGCCGCTCGATGCGCGCATAGTGCGCGTCAGGGACGTACTCCACGGCCTCACCGCTCATGAAATGGCCGACGCTATCCGCCATGCTTCCGATCTCACCCGGGCGGTCACCAACAAGCTCCCGGAGCTCGAACAAACGCAGGACAAAATCATCGCCGTCCTGCAAGAAATAATCGATCTCCTGCCGCGGCTCGCCGAAGCTGCAAAGGAGGAAGAGGATGAAGATGACGCCGGCGACTTGCCAGAGGACGTCCAAGACAAACTCAAGGACCTCGCGGACGCGCTCAAGGATTTCATCGACGAGCAGAAGAAAGTCATCGAGACGACAGAAGACCTGGCCAAGAAGCCCGTCGACGACTTCACAGACGAGGATGATAAGCTCGTCGAGGAACTCGCAGCAATCGAGGACAAGTGGTCGCGGTTCCTCAAGGAAGCCCATAGCGATCTGAGCAAGCTTCCCGAGCAGGATTTCTCGAACCCTTCGCTGCTCAAGGAGCTGATAGAGATACAGAGCGAAGTCGAGATGGCGGAGGGCGCCCTGTCGAAGAAAGTGATGGAGATAGCGACCCCGCTCGAGGAGAATGGCGTGGAGCTGGCCCAGTCGCTCGCCACTCATCTCGAGAAGTGGCTCCCCGACACGCCGGACCGCGATCGCTGGCAGATGGAAGAGCCGCTCGGCGACTACGAGACGCCGATGGCCGAGCTACCCGACGAGCTCGAAGACATAGTCGGAGAGCTGATGGAAGAGCAGGAGGACATCTTCGATGAGATGGAAGACGCGACGAGCGGGTGGGCCGATTCCCTGGACAAGGGGGCCGGGTGGGACACGATGGATGGCCCCATCAGCAACATGAGCGCCCAGGGCGTGACCGGCAACCGGCTCCCCAACCAGAGCGAGATCGGCGGCAGGTCGGGCGAGGGGCGGAGCGGCAAATCCAGCGGCGAATTCGTCGAGGAAACCGCCACCGGCAAAGGTGGACGCGATACGCCAACGCGGCTGACGCCCGAGGCCTTCTCGAAGGGGCAGATCAAGGATACGTCCAAGGACCCCACCGGCGGAGCTACCGGAGGCGGCAAGGTCTCCGGAGCCGGCTCCGAAGGGATGGAAGGCCCCGTGCCACGCGAGCTCGCCCTCAAGCTCAAAAACATGGCAAGGAAGCAGAGCTTCCTCCGCAACAGCGCCGAGAAGATATCGGCACAGTTCGAGATCGCGAACTATCCCTCCCTCTTCAAAGAGACGATAACTGAAATGAAAGCCGTCGAGGACGATCTCTCTAACCTGCGATATCGCAACGCACTCCGCCGCCGTGGCGTGCTCCTGAAGAATCTCAAGGAGACCAGGATGTTCCTCGGCGGCCAGGTTGGCATCAGGCGCGACCGCTCGAACCCGCTGCCGAGCCGAATGCAGGACGAGATCACCGACGCGATAGGCGGTGCTTCGCCCAAGGGCTACGAGGAACTGCTCAAGGACTATTTCCGCGCACTCCAGGCTACAGACCTCAGACTACAGGCTCCAGGAAGAAAGTAAGACCAAACCCCAACCCTGAAGCCTGAAGCCTGAAGCCTTGTTATGCGGTGAGGGCCTCACGGATGAGACGATACGCTCTGCTCGCGGCCTCAGGCGTCTTGCTTGCTCTCGTGGGTTGTCTGCCCCCTGACGTGGTTCCACCACGTCCCGTAGGGGCGGTTCGCGAACCGCCCCTACCGCCTGTAACCGTGCCCGTCCGCGATTCTGGCGGGGTGGAGGACGTTCGCAAGGTTGATCCGACACCCGTCATCAGGGTCGTTCGCCGGACGCGGAACGTCTTTGACTTCGAGAGCCAGTCAGATTTCCGCGCGTGGATCGCCTCGCGCTGCACCGTTGCAGCCGACGATGAGATCGCCTCCCAGGGCAGGCGCTCGATGCTCGTCCGCATGAAGCCCGGCAAGGGCTATCCCGGTATCACGCTCAGAACCGCCCGCAACCGCTTCTACAACTGGTCCGGTTATCCTCGGCTCGAGCTTGATGTCCACAACCCGAGCGACACGTCTTTCAACCTCCTCATCCGGGTTGACGACGATCGAAGCGTCAGCTATACCACACGAATGCACACCACGCTCGGCATATCACCCGGGTGGAATACCTGCACAGTGAGGCTGGATAATGCCAGGACGACCGACGGCAAGCGCCTGTTCAACTGGTCACGTGTCAAGGCATTCTTTCTCTTCGTTCAACACCCCACCCGGCCGATCGAGTTCCGCCTCGACAACATCCGCCTGGCCGCCGAGGCGGACGTCAGCAGGCTCGTCGATAACGTGCACATGTTCGACTTCGGTGAAGACGGCTCACCCGTCTGGCCGGGCTTCGTCAGAGTCACTCCCGGCTCCACGTGGAGCGAAGCCGCCGGCTACGGATTCTCCAGCAAGGGCAAACTGCGCGCTGAGAGCGGCACCATGCCCGACGATCTCACCTGCGACTTCGTCAAACGCGCGCCCTCGGGACACACATCGAACACATTCAGCATCCGCGTGCCGAATGGCCGATACGCAGTGACCATATACGGCCAGAACTCGAGCTACTATCGCTATCCAGCGCGCGGTTGGGAACTCCGGGCAGAAGGCAAACTCGTGCGTCGCTTCAATATGAGCCGCAGTCTGTTTTACTCGGAGAAGTACTTTTATCGGGGCATCAACGACAACTACAGTCCCGATGCAAAGCTGTGGGAAAGGCACGTTGAACCGCGAATGCCGCGCCATGAGTTTTTCGCCGACGTAACGGACGGACGGCTCGACATCGAGCTGCGCGGTTTCGCAGTCGCAGCGATGATCGTCTGCCCAGCGGACATCCAACCGCGAGCCCGATACTTCGCCGACCAAGTCGATGCCACGCGCCGGCAGCGATTCTACGAGACCTTCTGCCGCGTTCAGCACGGCAGGTTCAAGGGCTGGCCCGTACCGCTTTCGCAGGAAGACAAGGCCCGCGGGTACGTTCTCTTCTCGCACGACTACGACGTGCCGATAACTCCGACCCTCGCCCCGAGTGTTGACAGCCTCGACCCGAAGCTGCTCGCGGCCGCTTGCCCGGGCGAATACGAACCGGTCTGCTTCTGCGTCCGGCCGATCGTCGACCTGACCGGCTGCTCTGTAAGGGCGACAGTGTTGCTCGGGAAGAGCACGACCCTGCCTGCTTCAGCCATCGAGATACGCTCAGTTCAGCAGTTCCTTGCCAGAAAGGCGAAGGGCGTTTTCGGGCCGGTCGGCAAGATACTTCAGCCATTCGATGCCATCGACTTGCCGAAGGACGTCACGCACGGCTTCTGGCTGACGCTGCACGTGCCTGAAGATGCTCCGCCCGGCGAGTACACCGGAACGGTCACGTTCGCGGCCAGGGGCCGGCCCAAACGTGGGGCAGGCTTTCAGCCTGCCAATTCATGCATTTGCAGCCTGGAAAGGCTGCACCACATTCCGTTGACGATCACCGTCTATCCGTTCACGGTGCCCGAGCCCGACGACGTGGCTTTTGGCCTGTACTACAACGGTCCGTTCCATAACAATCAGCGCTTCGTCTTCTTCGATCACGGCCAACGCAAGGCCGTTGACCGTGCCACCAGAAAACCCACCCTGGGTGGCACGTTCAAGCAAAGCCTGGACGTGGACGATGATATCGAGAAACTCGCCTGGCAGACTATCGAACGGCAGATCATCGATATGAAGGCGCACGGACTGAACACTGTCCAGGTACAGCTTTCCCGGCTGTCGCTCGCGTCCGACGGGAGCGTAGTGATCGATTTCGCCAAGCCCGCCCGATTCGTCGATCTCTGCCGCAAGCACGGGTTATGCACCGTTGTGCCGGCGATGGTCGAGACGATCGAGATCGCCAACAAGCAGATTCGATCGGGCAGGAAGGAATTCTCGCCGGAATTCAACACGTCATACAAGAAGGCCGTGGCCGATCTCGCCGCGTGGTTCAAGAAGAAGCACGTGCCGCTGCTGATCTGGCCGGTCGATGAGCCGCGCGAGGAATTGATCAATGTGTGGAACCGCAATTTCGCCGACACGGTGAGGTATCTCAAGCTGAACCGCGAAGTCCCCGGCATCCGAACATCGATCACGCTGCTCTCAGACAAGCAGTCCGGGCTAAGTTACGTGCCGATGATCGAACACATGGACGTCGTCCAGACCACGGGCAACAGCAAAGCTATAGGCATAATCGAGGCGGCGAGGAAACAGAACAAGCCATTCTGGCTCTATAACGCCGGCATGAGCCGGGCGTCGTGGGGCTTTCTTCCCTGGAGAATGGGTGCCGCCGGACGATGGCAGTGGCATTACCAGTGGTGGGCGGCGCCCTATCCATACAATCCCTTCCATACCGAAAGCGAGGGGCTGACATTCCCCGCGCCCGACGGGCCACGCGCGACCGTCGAATACGAATGGCTACGCGAAGGCATCGACGATTACCGCTATCTGAAGCGACTCGAGCAAGCAATCGCCAGGGCCGAAGCATCAGGACGAGACACAAGCGCCGCGAAGAAGCTGCTCGACGAGATCAGAAGCCGCCTGCCCGAATACATGGGGCAGGCTTTCAACCTGCCAGTCAATCAGCAGCCTGGAAAAATGGCCCGCCCAACGTCGGGCGGGCAAGCTCCACAAGCCGCACTCGAGGCAAACAAGCTACTGGACAAGGTCAGCCAGAACGCAATGAACCGGTGGCGCAGGCAGATCGCCCGGCAGATAATCGACCTGGAAAGGAAAGGCAACCACGGATGAACGCTGATTAGGAAGAACCACTATCATGCTAACCAAGCTCCATCGTTCCAGAGTTCAACCGTTGCTCAATCAGGTACGCCGTTGAAAGGTGCTATACCTAAAGTTGCGGAAACCCCGTGGTACGAAACAGCGGCTGATGCGGCTTGGGATGAAGGTAAAGAGATACTGAAGGATGAAGGTACTAAGTACGTTAAACAACAAGC
>JAUWKK010000187.1 GCA_030614245.1 Planctomycetota bacterium
AATGGCGTCGCGTCCGCAGTGGGGCGGACCGACCACATCTCGTGCATTATGTTGTTGTCGGGGTCGAGGTCAGCGCGCACTTGCGAGTAGTAGCCCGCCTGCACCTTGTGGCCGAGCGCGCACCGGCCCGACGTGGCCCCCTCGATGCCGAGGATCAGCTTGAGCAGCGTCGTCTTGCCCGCGCCGTTCGGGCCGACGATCCCTACGCGGTCGTCCCGTTGCATCTCGAAGTTCAAGTTGTGGAACAGCTTCTGCTCGCCGTAGCTCTTGCTGAGATTTTCGACGAGCAGGACTCTCTCGCCGGACCGCACGACCGGCTGAAACTCAAGCTTCACCGAGTCCGGCCGGAGATTCGGGCGCTCGACGCGCTCGAGCCTCTCAAGCCGCTTGCGGCGGCCGCGAGCCTGGGCGACGTTCTGCGCGGCTATGTTGCGCCGGATGTAATCATCCTCCTTCGCGATGAACTCCTGCTGCTGCTGGAACTCGCGCGTCTGCCGCTTGATCCGCTCCTGACTCTGCACGACGTAAGCCGAGTAGTTGCCCTTGTAGCATCGCACTTTCGCATTCCCTATCTCGATGATCCGCGTTGCCGCGCGGTCCAGGAAGTATCGGTCGTGCGAAGTGAATACGACGGCCCCGGGATAGCGGCCGAGGAAGGATTCCAGCCATTCTGTGCCCTCGATGTCGAGGTGGTTGGTGGCCTCATCGAGCAGCAGCACCTGGGGCGCGGTAAGAAGCAGCCTTGCGAGTGCCACGCGGCTCTTTTCTCCGCCGCTGAGTGCGTTCACGGGCCGCTCGAACATCTCCCGGCGAAAGCTGAGCCCTTCGAGGACTTCATCGGTGCGCCTGCGGAATGTATACCCGCCGCCGCGTTCGTATTCATCCAGCAGGTGCGCGTGTTCTCCGACCGCTTCAGGCGTCGACAGGTTCGCTTCGAGCACCCTCAGGCGCTTCTCGATCGAGATCAGGTGCTTGAAAGCGGCAAGCGCGGCCTCGTGGACGCAATGCGTGTCGTGGATATCGGGCTCTTGCGCCAGAAGCCCTATGCGGGCGGATCGCGCCCGGCTGACCGCTCCGGCATCCGGCGCGGTCGAGCCCGCTATGACGCGGAGCAGCGTAGTCTTGCCCGAGCCGTTTGGCCCGATCAGCCCGATGCGGTCGGCGGCCTCGATCTGGAACGTAATCCCATCGAGGACGACGTTGGCGCCGAAAGCCTTCTTGACGCTCTTGAGTGAAACCAGGGCCATATTGACGTTCAGTTTTCGGTAGGATCCCGAGCCGGCGGGGCGATCGGCCAGAGCGCTGCGGGTTCACAGCAACTTGTAGATCAGCGCCGAAGAGCTCCTGTCGAGCGCCGTCCAGTCGGGGACCTGGTAGCGGTTGCCGAGCACGTCGGTGACGAAGACGCGATTGGGCGGCAGTTGAATGATACATTCGCTGCGCCCGCGCGTGAGGAACTTCCGCCGGCCGCGGTTCGTCTCGACATCCCAGTCGTATGAGCCGAACTGGCCGCTGAGCTCGTAAATGGCGGTGATCTCGGGCAGGAAGTAACGGCGCTCGATCTCCTCCCCGGCGATCTTGCGCGAAGCTCCGTCGAGGTCGCGGATGTTCTCGATCATCCCGATCTCGCGGTTCGTACCGTCGCGCAGCGAGATATACCTGTCCGGCATCGAGAGCGGAAACGAGCACATCACCTTCAGACGCAGGCAGGAGAACTCGCCTTCGAGGGTGAGCCGCGGCGCGCCGGCCTCCGAGCGAAACAGCGTGACGCGCTTCGGATCGAGCATGCGCACCTCGCCCGTGCCGTCACCGTCGTGCGGAACTTCCGGCGTATCCATGTAATCGTGCATTGTCTCGATCGTCTTCCTTTCATTCGATTTCCGCCGGGTGCCACGGTCAACGGTCTTCCGTTGGCCGTGCCCACGTCCAAGCTGCGCTTCACGTGTCTACCCCGGCTCGGCAGCTATCCCCCCACGGTCTGGATTCTCGATATCTCGCTCTGCATCTGCACGAGCTTGTAATAAGTGCCGCGTCTGGCCATGAGTTCCTCGTGCGTGCCGAGTTCGGCCTGCTTGCCACTCTTGAGCACGAGCAGGCGTTTGGCGTTCTGCAGCGTCGAGAGCCGGTGCGCGATGGCCACGGTCGTTCGCGTGGACGTGAGCCGTTCGAGGGCCTGCTGTATCTGCCGCTCGGTCTCGGTATCGACTGCCGACGTTGCCTCGTCCAGTATGAGAATCTTCGGGTCGTTCAGGATGGCCCTTGCTATGGCGATGCGCTGCTTCTCGCCGCCGGAGAGTCTCGAACCGCGTTCCCCAGCCTTTGTGTCGTATCCGTCGGGGAAGTTCACGATGAAGTCATGAGCGTTGGCTGCCTTGGCGGCCCGGATGATCTCGGGCATGGTCGCACCGGGCTTGCCGTACGCGATATTGTCGAGGATCGTGCCGCTGAAGAGGAATGTCTCCTGCAGGACGACGCCGATCTGGCGGCGCAGATCGTTGCCGCGCATATCACGCACGTCGACACCGTCAACCAGTATCCGGCCGTCGTCGACGTCATACAACCGGCAGATAAGGTTGATCATGGTGCTCTTGCCGGCGCCGCTTCGCCCCACGAGGCCGACCATCTCGCCCGGTTCGATAGTCAGGTTGATGTCATGCAGCACGGGCTTGTGCGCCCGGTACCCGAAGGTCACGTCGCGCAGCTCTATCTTCCCATCGACATCTCCGATGTCGACGGGGTCCTCGGGATCCCGCACGTCCGGAATGCTGTCGACCACCTCGAAGAGCCGCTCAGCCGAAGCCAGCGCATGGGTGATAGAGCGCGAGAGCCGCAGCAGCGCATTTATGGGCTCCCGGAACATGGCTATCAGCAGCATGAACTCGCTGAAGTCACCAATCGTCAAGGTCTGGTCGATCACGCTCCTGCCGCCGAAATAGTAGAAGAGTATTCCGCCGGACATGCTGATCAGCCCCATAACGGGCATCATAGTAACCGAGTATCGATCCACTCCCCATCCGGTGTCGCGCATCTCCCGGTTGGGCTTGTCGAAGCGCTTGATCTCGGTTTCTTCCTGCCCGAAGGCTTTCACAACTCGGATGCCGCTGAGAGAGCTGTTAAGGGCGGCGCTGAGCCTCGAGCGGCGCTCCAGGAAGCGCCTCATCAGCACAAACAGCCTCGGCATGAATAACCGCGCCGCTACCACCAGCAGGGGTATCGGCGCTATGATCCACAGCGTCAGCCACGTGCTCTTCCACAGCATCCTCGCGCCCACCGCTGACAGCATGAAGAGCGCGGATATCGCCCATGGGCCGGCCTCGATAATGAAACGCTGCAGCTCGCGCGTGTCGTGGCTCACCCGCGACATTACCGCACCCGTCTGACGCCGGTCGTAATAGCTCAGCGACAGCATCTGTAACTTACCATACACCTGGGCGCGAAGATCGAAGACGACGCTGCGGCCCACGAAAGTCGTCAACCTGCCATGAAGTATCCTGATGCCGGCGCCGCCGATATGAGCCGACACTATGCCGATGAAAATCGGCAGGAGCAGCCGAGTGTTCTCCGCGGGGCCGATCAGGACGTCATCGATCAGCCATTTGATGAGCCGGGGTGGAACCAGCGCCGTCCCCGTGCCCAGGGCCATCAGCACAATAATCGCCGCCACCCGTAACTTGTACGCGCCGAGATAGCTCAGCATTCGCCCGATTGTCCGCACCGTTGAGACGCATCTCACGCAGACTTTCGAGCCTTCCGGCAGCGGCCGGCCGCACTTGGGACAGAAACGCTCCTCGACGTCGTCGTGATACTCCGGCATCTCGCCATCTTTGACGAGCTTGTCGAGCATGCGGGCCACGACGGCGAAATCATGCGACAGCGTATTCGAATAGCGCACCATATCCACGATCTGCCCGCGGACGGTAACGCTCAGCACCCCCGCACCGCCGAGACTCTCGATCTGCACCGATGAGATATCCGCCAGCCGGACGTCCTGCCCGATTGTCACGTCGCCGTCCTCGGAGCCGTCCGCGGTATTCAGGCGCAGCGTCAGCATTCTGCCGGAAGTTACGATCAGCCAGACCTCGCCGAAGTTCCCGTCCGGGCCGATGTCGCTGCGCACCGCGAGCTTCGGCTCGGCGCCGTCGCCGGTGAGCCGTTCAAGCTCGATGCGTATCTCGGGCGGCATTTCCTTCCGGGGGCCCATCAGGAGCTTCCCTCATTCCAATCGAGAACCAAGTGGCCCGCCACTATATGTATCACGGGCCGGAAAGTCAATACTGTTGCGCCATCACCGTGGGAATTACCCCTCACATCGTGCACCCCTGGTAAGGAGTCTGGTGTGCCTGGGGAAGGTCTGGAAGGTACCGCTGAGAAAGGTGTTGGCCTCCGTCAAGGCAGGGGCGGGGGAGCCCCTGATGAACGCTGATTATATCGGTATCTGTGTTTATCTGTGTCATCTGTGGATTATTCGACGCAGCCGTGTGCACCACAATACCCTGCAAAGGAAGGCTACAGGCTTCAGGCTTCAGGCTACAGACTTCAGCCGTGCGTCTCGCTCTTTCTGCCTGAGGCCTGGGGTCTGAGGCCTGATGTCTTAATGGAGCGGGTGATGGGGATCGAACCCACGACGTACAGCTTGGGAAGCTGTCACTCTACCGCTGAGTTACACCCGCAAGCATTGGCTGATTCTACAACGCCTGAGGCTGCCTGTCAAGCGTTTTAGCCGGCAAATTCGCGCCTGTTCACATCCGTGCTAAAGCCATCTGGAATCCTGAGCGTTATCGCCCGGCGGCATAGACGATTACTCTCATCCTCAATGTCGCGAGCCAGCCGATCAGCAGGACGGCCGCGAGACTGCTCCGGCCAGACGGATGCCATCTGCCGGACATCGAGCGATATCATCGTGGCGCGGCCGCCAGCGGCACATTCATCCAGTCTTCGACCTCGACGCCGCGTACTGCCCAGTCGCCCATGACATCCCAGAGCGGATAATACATAATCTCCAGCCCCCGGCCACCGAGGGCGGCGGCGTCCCGGTCGATCTTGCCGAGCGCGAGCCGCACGTCCCACACGTACTGCCACGATGCGTGCCCCAACGAGGGATGATACGGGTGGAGCCATACCTGGCGGAACAGCCCGGTCCTTCTCCATACCCGGGCCTCTTTCGGGAGGTTCGGCGAATCCGGAGCCGCCAGCCTCAAGCGAACGCGTGCAAGGTACTTTGTCGGGGCATTCTGCGGAAGGTATTCACTTGTGGGTCGCCCACGACAGCCGTCGTTGCGAGAAGCGCCAGGCCCGGTTTGGTCAGCAGTCCGGCATATCCGGCATGGTCTCTCCCGATAGAGCGTCGCTACCACATCCCATACGCCATAGTCGGCCCGTTGCGATGACAGACGGTCGCTGTCTTACGGCATCTCATCCGACTTCTTTCAGGAGAGCCCCTCTCTCGATGAACGCCTCAGTCCTATGGTAAGCTTCGTGATCGGTGCATTGCATGGGGGGGTGCTTCATGAAATACGCCGACGGCGCGTGGAGCACACCACCTTCGCCCCTATGGAGCGCCAGCTTGCAGCAACGGATGGCATCGATGGCAACGCCAGCGGAATTGGGAGAATCCTCCACCGACAAGCGCAGCTCCAGATTCATGGGGACATCGCCAAACATCTTGCCTTCCATGCGGATGAAGCACACCTTGTTGTCCTTTTGCCATGGGACATAGTCGCTGGGCCCGATGTGAATGTTCTCGTCGTCCAGCCGCTCTGCAGCAACCGACTGCACCGCTTCTGTTTTCGATTTCTTTTTGGACAAAAGCCGGCTGTGATTGAGCATATTGAGGAAATCGGTGTTGCCCCCAGTGTTGAGTTGGTAAGTGCGTTCCAGCTTGACACCGCGCTTGCTGAACAGGTCGGTCAGAATGCGGTGGGTAATGGTAGCGCCAAGCTGCGCCTTGATGTCGTCACCTATGATCGGCAGGTTCTTTTCCTCAAAGCGTTTGGCCCAATCAGGATCGCTAGCAATGAACACGGGCATGTTATTGATGAACGCGACCCCTGCCTTGAGGGCGCATTCGGCATAGCACCGGGT
>JAUWKK010000245.1 GCA_030614245.1 Planctomycetota bacterium
ATGTAGCCTGGGGCTTCGAGCCCCAGGTGAGGAGCGCAACAAAACGAGCCGCCCTGAAGGGGCGCAGGAGCGCCAGGAACCGGCAGGCTGGAAAGCCCGCCCCACGCATGAGCCTGCGGATATGCGGCGCTCCCGGGGCAGGACAACGCAACCATATCTGACCAATTCCTCGAACGTCCCTTGATTCCATGTGGATATTGTTCGTACAATCGTCGAACTCCATACTCGAAGTCTTTCAACTCAGGAGAAACGGAAATGGCGCTGAAGCGAATCGCTCTCGGGCTTTGTGTCCTTGTTATGTGCGCGGCCTGCAAGAAGCCGCCGAGGAAGTTCCCGATGGACAAGGATTACTCGAAGCCGCTGCCGCCGGGCCAGATGGCCCTCAGGAAGATCACCGATCCGGCGAAGATACCCGATTTCAGCGGCGCGCTGAACGACCCGGCCTCGCTGATGAAATCCATCGATTACAGCCTCGATTACTTCCAGCATCCTTCTTCGCAGAAGTACTTCCCCTATCTCGACATCTCGCACGGGCGGGCCGTCAGGAGCCTCATCGAGTTCAAGAAAATCTTCCAGCAGGCGCAGACAGGCGAAGAGCTCCAGCAGTTGATCGTCTCCGGCTTCGACGTCTACGAGTCCGTAGGCTGCGACGACGTGGGCACCGTGCTGTTCACGGGATACTTCACGCCCATATACGAGGGCAGCCTGAAACAGACGCCCGAGTGCGGGTTCCCGCTTTACAAAATGCCGCCGGACCTGGTGAAAAACCCTGAGACGGGCGAGTGCCTCGGGCGAAAGATGCCAGACGGCTCGACAGTGCCATCATACTACACGCGCGAGGAGATCGACGGCAAAGGCGTGCTGAAAGGGAAGGGGCTCGAACTCGTCTGGCTCAAGAGCAAGATGGAGGCGTATATCATCAACGTCCAGGGTTCCGCGCGAATTCGATTGCCCGACGGCAAGGAACTCTGCATCGGTTATACCGCGACCAACGGGAAGGAATACGAGAGCGTAGGCATGGCGCTGATCAACGATGGCAAGATCACCGCCGGCGAACTCTCGCTCAAACGCCTGCGCCAGTACTTCGCAGATAATCCCGATCAGTTGGACGCGTATCTCTACAAGAATCCACGATACGTTTTCTTCGGGGAGGCCGCCGGCGGCCCCTACGGTTCGCTCGGCCAGCCCGTCACGGAGTATCGCTCAATCGCCACCGACAAGGCCGTCTTCCCGCGCGGCTGCATTGCGTTCGTCAATACCGTCCTGCCGACGGTAACCAGCGACGGACGCGTCGCCGACGTGCGCTGCACCGCATTCATGCTCGACCAGGATACCGGCGGCGCAATAAGATCGGCCGGCCGAACCGATATCTACATGGGACTGGGCGACAAGGCGGAGATACTCGCTGGCCGCGTCAAGAACGAAGGCAGGCTCTACTACGTCTTCGTGAAAGAGACGCCGATATCGATGGCGCTGGAGCCGTATCGGTCGTACTAGCGCAGCCTCAAAGTACATCCGCGACATCGCGCACGGCCCTTACATTCGCATCGGCCGCGGCCGGGTCATACGTGCAGCCCGCGCCGAGGATGAAGCGGCCGTCGCCGACGCCGGCGGCGGCTTCCTTCGCCTGCGCGGACACCTCGCCGGCCGCCGAGCCGGCGATCGTTCCGGCCGAGACGCCCCCGATGACCGTCTTGTCGGTCCTCGCCAAGATGTCCGCAATCGACGGGTTCGTCGGATGAGCGGCGTCCCAGTTGAATGCATGGACGGGATAGTCGAGCAGATGCTCGAGAATGTTGTTCGCCCTGCAGACGTGCAGGACGTTGAAGGGCGCCTCGCGGACGGCATCGAGGACTTTCAGGTCGTGCGGCCTGGCCCATTCGTCGTACTGCGCGGCGGTCAGGCAGTCGGTGGTGGCAAAATCCGTAGTTGCGAAGAAAAGCCCGGAGGCACCCGCGTCGAGGCAGGCTCGCGAGAAGCGGCAGAAAGTCTCGGTGATGACGTCGAGCGCCCCGCGGACGGCACCAGGGTCCGACGCAATGAAAGCCAGCAGGTTACCGGCTCCGTCGGCCAGCCGGCCGGCTACTGCAAGCGGCGTGAAGACCGTCATGATGAACGGCACTTCGCCGCCCAGACCGTCGCCAATCAGCCTGAGCGCCTGCAAGTGCTCGCCCAGGGCACCGGCGTCAGGTTCGAGAACCTCGAGCTTCGCCCAATCGGCCGCTTCCATGACGACCGGCACGGTTCGCTGGGGCTTCCCGCCGGTATCGTCCGAAACAGTGTACCGCGCACCCCATGCTTCATCGTGATAACCGGCACGCGGATTGACTTTCATGAAGCTCCAGTCGTAAGCCTCCTGGAAGCCGAGCATCGCGTGTGCAAGGCCCGTGGCCGTCCCCTCCTCGGCAGGGAAATGCCGCCACAAGCTGACCGGGCGCCCGTCGGTCTTCCGCCCGGCCATCGCAGCCCGTATCCGTTCCCATTTCGTCACTGTAAGTTCTCCTTATTGGTCTTTGGGTTGATAAAGCAACATTCGCAGCGCCACTCAAGCGAGCTGCGTGTCACGTCTTGAGCCCCGTAAGGGGCGAAGTAGAATAGACCACGGCAACGCCGTGGGGCAAGAGTCGGGGCCCATCCTTAAGCCCTGTAAGGGCGACGTAACCTGTCGGACAGAGTTTTTTTCATTAACTACGAAAAGGTCAATAAGGTATCAACTGACCTGACCGTAAGCTTTTAGCGGCTGCGTGTCAAGGCTTCTGCCGATTGGAATGGCCTCGTAACGCGCCGGACCGCCCGCCTATCGATGGAGTGGAACCACAGATGAACACAGATAGGATGGATGAACACAGATAGGATGGATAAGATGGAATACCGGCATTGGCTTGCAGCCCCGTAAGGGGCGTAGTAGGAAAGCCCACGGCAACGCCGTGGGTATGGTTGACGAGTGAAATCCCAGCCCCAACGGGGCGGAGTAATGCCGGGTATCGGCCGGCTGGAAAGCCTGCCCCACGGTGAGAAGCCGCCCCAACGGGGCGGCGGGCTAAACAAATACGAGGAGGGCCAACAAAATCTCACGGTCCCGGCGGCACAACGCAACAGACTTGCCGTCTTCTCATTATCTACGTTCATCTGCGGCTTCTATCCTCAACTCCGTGGCATCTATCCCGCGCAACGCAACCGGCTCCGATTCGAAGGAACAAAAAACACGATCCTTCGCACCCCACCCGACATCAGCGCGCTTTTCTCTTGACAGAACCGTCACTGCGGACGTATAATCCCAAAACCAAACTGCCGGCTCCGTGGGGGAGTGGTTGTATGGAGCGGTGCACGGTCATGCACTAAGAGGGCGGCGAGCTTGCGCACGCTGTCTTTTTTGCGTTATGGCCGGCACATCTCTGCTGGTGTTACCCCTGAAGGGAGGTACGCAAGTATGCCTAAGACATACGCCGAGATCAACGCGAAGATCAAGAAGGGCAAGGCGGTGGTGGTCACCGCCGAGGAGATGATCGACATCGTCGAAGAGAAAGGCGTTCGCAAAGCTGCGAAGGAAGTCGACGTCGTCACTACCGGCACGTTCGGGCCGATGTGCTCGTCGGGAGCGTTCCTGAGTGTCGGCCACAGCAATCCGAAGATCAAGATACAGAAAGCATGGCTCAACGACGTGGCCGCTTATGCCGGGCTGGCGGCGGTCGACCTCTATATCGGCGCGGCTGAATGCGTGGAAGGCGACCCGCTCAACGCGGTCTTCCCCGGCAGCTTCTCGTATGGCGGGGCTCACGTTATCGAGGAACTCGTCGCCGGTAAGCGCGTGACGTTGCGAGCCATCGCGTACGGCACCGATTGCTATCCCAAGAAGAGAGTCGAGACCAGCATCGGCCTGGCCGACATGAACGAGGCCGTGCTGGTCAATCCGCGCAACGGCTATCAGAACTACAACGTGGCCGTGAACGCCTACAGCAAGCGCGCAATCTACACCTACATGGGCGTGCTCCGGCCGGGGTTCGGCAACGCCAACTACTGCTCGGCAGGCCAGCTCAGCCCGCTCCTGAACGACCCGCTCTATCGCACTATCGGGATCGGAACGAGAATCTTCCTCGGTGGTGCGCCCGGATACGTCTACTGGCACGGCACGCAGCACCACCCGACCGGGCCGAGGAAGAAGAACGAGGTGCCATGCACGCCCGCCGGCACGGTCGCCGTCTCCGGCGATCTCAAGCAGATGTCCACCGAGTTCATCCGAGCCGCGTCGTTTACGGGATACGGCTGCACGCTCGCGGTCGGACTCGGCATCCCCATCCCGATCCTCGACGAAGACATGGCCCGCTATACCGCCGTGAAGGATGGCGACATCTACGCGCAGATCGTCGACTACAGCAGGGACTACCCGAACGGCAGGAAAGGCTCGTTCGGCGAGGTCAACTATGCGCAGCTTCGCAGCGGCAGCATCGCGGTCAACGGCAAGACGGTTCCCACCAGCGGGCTTTCGAGCTATCCGAAGGCGCGGAAGATCGCAGAGACCCTCAAGGAATGGATCGGCAAGGGCGATTTCCTGCTCACCGAACCCCTTGAACTGCTTCCTTCGGCAGGCTCCGGCGTAAGCTGCGGGCCGATGAAGATACGCAAAGTGAAAGAGAAATAGCGAGCTCCCGAGAGTCCGGCCATGCCGTCAGTTAATGAAGAACGTTTCTATCGCCGCTGGGTGACGGCGGACGATCTCGTCGGGTTCGAGGTCTGCGTTGACGAAACGGACCTTGCGATCCTTGCCGAGGCCGATCTGTCGGAGGTCGCCCTGGCCGCCGTCGAGCGCCTGCGGGGCGAACTGCTGGCGTACATCGGGCGGCACGGCGAATTCC
>JAUWKK010000040.1 GCA_030614245.1 Planctomycetota bacterium
ACACGGCTCGCGGCGCCGCACAAAAGAAACTCCGCCAAACCGAAGCGGTGCGGAAACGGATGGAGGATTACGACCGACAGCGCCGCGTGAGCCACGAGAAGGAGACGGCCATGCAGCCGGTCGAGGTGGATGATAAACGCAAGCTGCAGCAACTGCACGAGAGAATGCAGTCCGAGCCGCTGGTGCAGGAGTTGCTTCGTGCGCAGGCCGATTACGCTCAGATGATGGCAAAAGTCAACGAGGCTATTGATTCGAATCTCAAGCCCCAATGATTTTCCGACCGGGCTCCAGCCTGCCCCACGTTACACAGGAGTGTCCTTGATGATACGCATTGGGAAGGCGGCATTGTTTCTTGTGATTGCCCTGGGGGTGGCATCTGTTGCCGGTGCCGGTGAGAAGCCTGCACCCTCCCCCGCCGACGAACCGACGATCGATATGAAGAAGATCGAGGCCCTCATCGATCCCGAGAAGATGAGAGCCGAAGACAAGGAACTGGAACTCCCACCGCGCGCCGAGGAGCCGCTCAAGTTCTCGCTCAACGATGCGGTACGTCTCGCAATAGCCAATAACTTCGACCTGCAAGTCGAAAGGCTCAACCCCGAGTTGCGCGGCGCCGATCTGGAGATCGAACGCTCGGACTTCGACGCCATCGTGGGCGCCTCGGCCAACACCGACGTCGACCACCGCCGCCCGGCAGGAAGCTATGCGAGAGACGGTTCCGCATACATCAGCAGGAAGATACTCACCGGAGCCGACATTCGGACCAACGTCGCCGCCAGCCGGCCCAGCAATTCGGACTATTCTGGCGCCATCAGCGTCTCGATCACTCAGCCATTGCTGCGCAATTTCGGTTTTGACGTGAACAGGGCCGGTATCACCATCGCCAAGAATAATCTCGCCATCGCCGAGAGCGAACTCGTGGAGCAGCTCATCGACACGGTAGCCGATGTACACCGGGCCTATTGGGACCTCGTGCTGGTCTTCCGCCGCATCGAGGTCCGCAGGTCGTCCCTGCAGCAGGCTCAGAGCCTGGTGGATGAGTTCCAGATTCGCAGGCGTGTGGGAGCGGCTACCACGATACAAATGCTCGACGCGAGGACTCAGGCCGCGCTGCGAAGGGTTGCCCTGGTAGAGGCCGAAGCCCGCGTGCAGGCAGCCGAAGACAATCTGAAGGCCATTACCAACATCGCCGCCGCCCATCCGGATGACAAGGAGTTCTTAACGTGGCGCAGACCGCTGCTGCCCACGACCGAAGCGCCATTCGAGGAGAAAGACTTCGACCTGCCAGAGAGCATCTCGGAGGCGTTCAAGTTCAGGCCCGATTACTTCCAGCAGCAGAAGACACTCGAAAACAGCGGCATTTCCTTGCGCTACGCCAGGAACCAGTTGTATCCGGAACTCGATCTCTCGGCATCGTTCGGGTTGACTTCCTCGGCGAAGGAAATGGGCGACATCACCGATAAGGGCCGCTCTAATTGGGATGTCGGCGCCACATTCAGTGTTCCTCTGGGCAACCGGCGGCGCAAGAACCTTCTCCGCAAGAGAGAACTCGAAGAAAGGCAGTCGCTGCTCAGATTCAAGGCTCTCGAGCAGACGGTCATCGTCGAAGTTCGCAGGGCGATACGAGGGATCGAGACGAATGTCCGCAGCGTCAAGGCCGCCCGAATTGCCGTCGACACCGCTAAAGCCATCCTCGACGCCAACCGCTTCATGCTGGACAAGGGCGGAGTAGGCGTCACCACGCGTGAAATCCTGCAGCACCAGGACAGCCTCGAGCGCGCCAGCCTCAATTATCTCAACGCCGTGGTCGAATACAACAAGTCACTCATCACACTGGAGCAGGCCAAGGGCACGCTGCTGAAAACTTATAATATAGAGGTCAAGCGGCGGTAGTGCGCTGGGTATGACCCCAGATCGTGGGGTATGCTGGACAACCGTCCTCCAGAGGCAATGGATGTTTTCAATCTGCATCGCGCGCAAGCTGATTCCTGGCCGCGTAGCGGCCAAGGGATATAGCCTGGGGCTTCAGCCCCAGGAATCAGACAGTACGATATGTGTGCCCTGAAGGGGCACGGCAGATGATCCTTTCCACCGCCCCTTCAGGGCGGCTGTTTTGTTTCGCTCCTCAACCTGGGGCTCGAAGCCCCAGGCTATATGCCCCCCGGCTCTCAGCTGCTCCGCAGCGAAGAGACGAGGCCGCTCCCGGGCGTACCGGACGCTGAGGCACACATTCGCGGCTGACGGCCCGCAATTCTTCGCCAGCCCGAGCATTATACACATCCTCAGACTCGTGACGCATAAGATACCCCATTAGTTGGGGTCATACTATGTATGCCTTCAGCCGGTTGGCCCGGCGCACCATGGTGCCGACCCATAGATGAATGACCGACGGCATCATCACCGAAGCGGGTTATACATTCGCACTTTGTCTGATGAGAGCCAGGGTTTCGGCGCGGGTTGCCGGGTTGTCGAGGAAGATACCGCGAACGACGGATGTGATAGTTTTCGCTCCGGGTGCGCGCACGCCACGCATAGTCATGCAGAGATGCTCGGCCTCCATCACCACCATCACGCCTTTCGGGCGCAGGGCCGTCATTAACGATTCGGCGATCGTCGTCGTCAGCCTCTCCTGCAGTTGCAGGCGCCGCGCACAGAGATGTACGACCCTCGCAAGCTTGCTGATACCCGTGATGCGCCCGTTCGGGATGTACGCGACGTGCGCCTTGCCGAGGAACGGCAGCAGATGATGTTCGCAGACGGAGTAAAAAGGGATATCCCTGACGAGGACGATCTCGTTGTGCCCTTCGGCTTCGAGCACTTTGAAGGTCTCGGCCGGTTCGATTCCCAGGCCGCCGAAAATCTCCTCGCACATGCGTGCCACGCGTTGCGGCGTCTCCAGCAGGCCCTCGCGGTTCGGGTCCTCGCCCAGGGCTTCGATGAACATCAGGATTGCTTTCTCGATCTTTGCCTTATCCATCTTGGCGTCTCACAGATTGCGGGCCTTGAATTATGCAAGAAGGCCCCGGCCTTCGCGTCTATTCGCCCGGGGTCTTCTTGGGCTCGATGGGCGACAGCGTCACCTCGATATTCGGCGGCTTGCCGACGAGTTTGATTCCCTCAGGCAGCTTGATCCACAGCGGCATTTCCCTCGGCACGTTCGGCTTGAGCGGCTCTCGCAGGTCTACGGCTGCGAGGATGTCCGGGTCTTTTGCCGTAAGCTTGTCAACCCCGGTGGCCGGCCCGCGAACGGTCAGGTCGACCGCCTCGATGTCGTTCTTCTCATCGTTCTTTATCGTAACCGCGTAGATGAACAACTTCGGCTTGATATAGAAGATCGGCACACCCTTGAGTTTGCGCTCCTTGCGCTCCGGATCGATATATATCATCACGGTGACGCCGTCTTTCGGGGGATGGGGATCGATGCGCACCATTCCAAGTTCAGGGTCTTGGACCTCCTGCGCGAGCTCTGCCTTTGCGGGATAGAATCCCTTCAGGTCGCCAATGTTCACGGGTTCGGTCTCGATGTGCTCCATCTTGAGCAGAACCGTTTCGGGCCCGGAGACTTTCACCGTGGCTGGCTGGCAGAAGGTGGAGGGCCAGTTGATCTCGTGGCCCTCACCTACGATACCGGCGGTCGGGTCGCCGACCTTCACTTCCTTCTTTTCATCGCCGTCATTGTAGTAGAATCTGGGCATTACTTTGACCGACCGCTCAATCTTGCGCTGGTACGAGATCTTGATCTTAGGCGGCCTTGCATGTTTAAGCTTGACATCGTCAGGCAGATTGAGATCCTTAGAGCTGAACGTCCAGGGACGATCGGTTGTCCGTCCCTGAGGAATCGCCTCCGGGTCTATCTCGTTGATGAGGTTGATCGTTGCCACAAGGCGGCCCTCGCCGATCTGTTCCCTCAACCAGTCGAGCTTGCCCGAGGGCCCGGTAAAGTCTGCCTTGAGGGTCTTGAACTCCAGCGGCAGCACGCTCACACCTTCTGCACATTTCACTCTGATGGGGACTTCGACGTTCGACTCGTCCTGAATATCGCGCCCGACGACGCCGAACCATACGGTTGTCGCCAGGAGAAGCGAGAAAAGCTTCGACTTCCAGTGCCGAAGCAGACGCGGCGTATGGGCCATCACAGTTCCTCCTGCGGCGGCTCCAGTCCGGTCGTCTTCTCCAGGTACTCCTGGCGAAGTATCCGACGGAGCCGGTCGCGTTCCACCTGAAACTCCACCTGGCCACCCATTGCAACAGAGACGTTGCCGGTCTCTTCCGAGACTATGATCGCTATGGCGTCGGTCTCCTCGGTCACGCCCACGCCGGCGCGGTGTCGCGTGCCCAGCCCCGACGAGACGTCGATATTCTCGGACAGTGGGAACAAACAGCCCGCTGCGGCTATGCGGTTGTTCTGGACGACGACGGCACCGTCGTGCAGTGGAGTGCCAAGGTGGAAGATCGTGACAAGCAGGTCCTTCGATACAAGCGCGTCTATCTTCCGTCCGCGTTCGACATAGCCTCTCATCCCCACTTCGCGCTGGATTGCGACCAGCGCCCCGATCCGCCTGCGCGAAAGCGTCATCACGGCCTCGACGATCTCGTTCGAGGTAGCCGATTCGATCTTGGCAAACGCCCTGAACAACGGGCTGCGCCCCATATGGATCAATCCGCGGCGCAACTCCGGCTGGAAGACGATCAGCAGCGCGATCAGGGCCGGAATGAACGAATTGTTCACCAGCCACGCGACAACGTCAAGCTTTGCAACCGGCTGCATTACGAGTATCATTCCCCCGAGCGCCGCCAGGATCGCCGTCGCCTTCAGGATCCCGGCAACGCGCGTGCCCTCGATGAATCGCAGGATCATGTAGAGCACTGCCGCGAGGATCGGTATCTCGACCAGCGCCTGCCATCGCCACATGCCCCGGAGCACATAGAGTAAGTTCATTGCCGCTTCTCCATAAGCACCGCCGGGCGCCGGCGGCAGATCGCGTCGGTCATTCTCGTTACATCCGACATCTCGGCCACGTCATGCACGCGAACAATGTGCGCGCCGTTGCGAATCGCAACAGCCACAGTGGCGCTGCTGCCGAACATCCTCCCGTCGACAGGCGCATCGAGCACCTTCCCGATCATGGACTTGCGCGACGTCCCCACCAGGATCGGCCGACCCAGGCTCTTGAGCTCGCCCAGTCGGTCGAGTACCTCGAGGTTATGCTCTACCGTCTTGCCGAATCCTATCCCCGGGTCGACGATCACCTTCTCCATCTCCACCCCGGCCCGCTGCGCGATGAGCAGGCTCTCGCGGAGGTACCGGCATATCTCGTCCATCACGTCGTCGTAATATGGCTCGAACTGCATATCGCGGGGCGTGCCCTGAATGTGCATCACGACCGCAGCGGCCCCGGTACGCGCTATCACAGCGGCCATATCGGGATCGCCCCGCAGGCCGGTGATGTCATTCACAATCGCCGCGCCGGCCGCAACCGCCTGCTCGGCTACGGCCGCCTTGCAGGTATCGATCGAGATCGGGACGTCCGTCCGCCCGGCCAGGCTTTCTATCACCGGCAGTACGCGTCGGAGTTCCTCATCGAGCGGAACCGGTTCGGCTCCAGGCCGCGTCGATTCGCCGCCGATATCGAGGATATCGGCGCCATGCTCGCCAAGTTCCAGCCCGTGTTCGATAGCCTTCGAGCGCTCGATAAATCGCCCGCCATCCGAGAAGGAGTCCGGCGTAACGTTCACCACGCCCATCAGCAGCGTGCGGCTGCCCAAGTGCAGCTCACCGCGCGGCAGTGGAACGGCGAACGTGGCCCGTTCGAATGCGTCTATGGCTCCAACGATGGCCTCGGCCAGTTCCTCGCAGCCTCTTGCAGCAGCATCCCGGGATGCTGCCAGCAGGTCCTCGCGCGATCCGTCGATCACCAGGTCACGCTCCGGGCAGCCGGGCTGCAGGCATTCGGCTGCGGCTGCACTCAAGCGCCGCAAGGCCTGTTTGAGCTGCCCACGATCTCCCAGTTCGGCGCGAAGTGCCGGCGACATGACCGCCGAGATGATTCTGGGATTGATTCGCGTGGAAATCATCGACGCTGCGCTGCCTCATGCGGTAGTGTCCGGCTCGTCCGGCTCGTCCTGTCCCAGCGGGGCGTCGTCCCGTTCGGGAGTGTCCGTAGTCTCGCTGTCTTCCGCGTCGTCTCCGCCGACAGCGGGCTGATCGAGCGGCTCACCATCTACGCCGGCTTGCACGTCTCTCGCGCTTTGGCCGGCCATCTTGAGCGGCTTGCCTTCCATCAGGCGGCTGACGCTTTCGGCATCGAGGATTTCATGTTCCAGCAGAGCCACTGCACCCCGTTCGATCTTGTCGCGGTTCTCGTCGATCATTCGCTGGCAACGTCTGTAGCAATCATTGATGATCTTCCTGATGGCGTCATCGATCTTCATGGCGGTGGCTTCGCTGATATTGCGCGTTCGCGTGATCTCGCGTCCGAGGAAGAGATGCTCCTCGCGTTCGGCGTAGCTGATGGTTCCCAGAGTCTCGTCCATACCCCAGCGGCAGACCATCATCCGGGCGGTCTCGGTGACTATCTCGAGGTCGCTCTGCGCGCCCGATGTGATGTCGTCGCAGAAGACCTCTTCCGCCACACGGCCTCCCAGGCCCATGGTGATCTGGTCGATCAGTTTCTTCCTCGGCATCAGGTATGTGTCCTCTTTCGGCAGTATGATAGTCATGCCGCCCGCCATTCCCCGCGGGATGATCGTCACCTTGTGCAAGGGGTCGCAATGCTCCAGCAGTGCAGACATGACCGCGTGTCCGGCTTCGTGGAACGCCCCAATGCGCCGCTCGTGCTCGGCCACGACCTTGCTCTTCTTCGCGCGGCCCCATAGCACCTTGTCCCGGGCCTCTTCAAGATCGCTCAGCAGCACGGCGTCGTGATCGTTGAGCACGGCGAGGATGGCGGATTCGTTGAGGATATTCTCGAGGTCCGCGCCGGTGCAACGCGTCGTGCCCCGGGCGAGCATCTTGAGGTCGTCGAGGTTGTCGAGTTTGATATTCTCGGCCTTCACTCGCAGGATGGCCTCACGCCCCTTCACGTCGGGCATATCGACTACAATCTGGCGGTCGAACCTGCCCGGCCGCAGCAGTGCCGGATCGAGCACATCCGGCCGGTTCGTTGCTGCAATCAGGATGACGCGGGCGTCGGTCTCGAAGCCGTCCATCTCGACGAGTATGGCGTTGAGGGTCTGCTCGCGCTCGTCGTGCCCACCGCCCAGGCCCGTGCCGCGCCGGCGGCCGACCGCATCGATCTCGTCCAGGAAAATTATGCTGGGGGAGTTCTCCTTCGCCTGGTGGAAGAGGTCGCGCACTCGCGAGGCGCCCACTCCGACGAACATCTCGACGAAGTCCGACCCGCTGATGCTGAAGAACGGCCGCTCGGCTTCGCCGGCGATCGCTTTTGCGAGGAGCGTCTTGCCGGTGCCGGGCGGGCCGCCGAGGAGTATCCCGCGCGGCATCCGACCGCCCAGGCGCTCGAAACGCTCGGGGTTCCGGAGGAACTCGATCACCTCTATCACGTCTTCTTTGGCCTCCTCGATGCCGGCGACGTCGGCAAAGGTCACTCCGGTGCTCTTATTCATCAGCTTGGCGCGGCTCTTGCCGAAGGCCAGCACGCCGGCGCCCGGGCCGGCTGACCGCATCTGACGAAAGATGAAGAACAGGAGCAGCAAGGGGAGCACCCACGGCACCACCATCAGCAGGACGCGCGTCACCATTCTGCCCTTACTCATAATAAGCTTGATATCCGGCGGGGCCGGTTTCCCCTCAGCGCGCAGCGCCTGCATCTCGGAATTGTGCTGCCTGGCCCCCTGCATCACATCGGACATCAGCCGCTCGGGAAGCGGCATCACAAGCTCTGTCTCCTTGCTCCCGGGCGGCAACTTCTGCTTCTTCATTTCGACTGTCAGTTCGCCGTCGCCCCACTCGATACGCTCGATCGGCGTTTCCACTCCCCCCGCCAGGTCGTTATAGAGCTTATCGAGCGTATACTTGTCCGCCTCGGCCCCGTTCCTGTCGCCCATCATCATGACGGCGATGAGCACTGCGATAATGATCAACATCCACACCATCAGCGTGCGGGGATTGAACGGCATCGCCCCGCGCCCCTTCGGCCGCTCACCATCGGGCGTGTGTTTCTTGCGAGGGTCAGGATTCTTGTCCATGTAACGACTTTCCCTTGGGGTCTCGTGCCCCAGGCCCGCTATTCCCAGCGGTTGAACGCATCCTGCACAACGTTGCGCGCAAGCTCGCGAATAGCCTCCTCGCGAGCCTGCCGCTCAACCTGCCCGCGAAGGAGTTGATAATCTGCACCGCGCTTGAGCCCGCTGTTCTCGGCGACGATAGCGCCGGTCTTCACGTTCTTCACCTGATACTTGACCGTAACTACGATGCGGTATTCGGTAGGACGGTCGGCCCTGGTCTCGCGCAGCAGGTATCGACGATACCCGATGATCTCGCCGGAGATGACAGCGTCGGCGTCTTCCGCCTTGGCGATCTTCAGCGGCGTCTTCGCGCTCACCTCGCGCCGCAGAGCGTTGGTGAATTCAAACTCGACCTCGCGATACATCGTGCGGTTCTGGAACAGGTCAACCGCTATTGTCTTGATGCCTTCCGGCACGCGGAACTGCGCCGAATAGCCGCAAGATGCACATAGTATCGCCATCAATCCCAATGATATGTGTCGGGTCATTCTTTTTCCGCTCCATGTTTCTCCAGCACGGCAAGCGAGGCGCGAGCGTATCGGGCAAAGCGGCTGTTCGGTGCCTTCTTGACGATCGCCTTCAGGCAGAGCTCGGCGGCGATCGGCCGGCCCGCGCGCAAGTAGAACTTGGCCGTCTCGTAATCGCTCTCGAGCTGCTTCTCGCGAAGCACGGTGATGGCACTGTCGATCTCGCGCTCGGTTTCGCCCCCCTGCTCGATAATTCTGGCCTCTTTCAGCTCTTTCTCGGCATCCTGGAGGTTGTCGGCGTTGTAGCGCACGCCCTTGACCCCCTTCTGCGCCGCCATTGCGCGCAGCACACGAGCCCTGGGGGCATGACGACTCTCGGGATAGTTCTTCAGCAGTATCTCGTATTGCTCGCGGGCCCGGTCGTAATACTTGGACTCCATATAGTAATTGGCGATGCGCATCTGCGACATATCGGCATACTTGCCCTGCGGGCCGCGGTCGATCACACGTTCCAGCACTTCAACGCCGAGAGAACCGCTGCTGACGATCGGCATCCACAGGAAACACCGCATGTAACCGGCGCAGTAGCGGTCGCCTATCTCATACTCGCGGGCGAGCACGTCCTCGAATCGCTTCGTACGCGGGTATTCGCTCAGATACTCCTCGTATTTCGAATATGCTTTCGGCAGACGATTGCCGTTGAAATACGACTCCGCCGCCATGAAATGTGCTCGGTCGGCGAGCTGCTCGTCCATCGGAAACTCCTCGACGAACTTCTCATACAGCTTCGCCGCCTTGAGATACTTGCCCTGCCGGAAAGCGCCGTCGGCATCGGCCAGCAGCTTCCTCATCGCAGCATTTTCGCCCGCGAACGACATCGCGCCCGAAACAGCCAGCCAGAACGTTATCGGTAAGAGCATTCGACGCATGGCACATGCCCCCTTTCAATGACGGCGTAATTATAGCGCCCGGGCCGCGCCGAGTCAATGAACGAAATGCTCTGCACAAGTGCTGGACTTATCCCCCTCGATCCGGTATGCTGGTAAGCCAAGGAGGGCTGAATAATGACAGCTACGCCCCGGATTGCATTCAAACTCGTCTTCCTGATCGGAATCCCGGCGCTTCTGCTGCTGCTGGCGGGCATTGTTGTTGTTGTGGTGCTCGTCACGCGCAAGTCCGACGATGAAGAAGGCGGCTCGGGGGCGGGAATCGTGCTGATCGTGCTCGGCGTTCTCGCGGGAATTGTCATCCTGCTGGCCTGCGCGGGATTGCTGTTCTACCGCTTACAATCGAGCCCCCCCGCCCGGGTGCTGCCGGCTCCAAGACCTGCCGTAACCCAGGAAGCGGACGAATCAGGGCAGGATACCGAGCCCGTCCCGGAGGAATCAAGGTGACGACATTCGCATTCATGGCGATGCCCGGAATGGTCGAATGGATTATAGTCCTTTTCGTGCTTCTCATCATGGGGGCGGGCGTGGCTCTGGTAATCGTGCTGGTGACGCGGAAGTCCGACGACGAGGATGAGGGCCGCGGCTCGGGTATCGGCACGGTGCTGATTGTGCTTGCCGTCGCAGGAGGCATACTGATCCTGCTCTGTGGCGGGGTTCTCGGCTTGTTTGCGTTTACGCGTTCGCAGCAGAGGGCCTTCATGGAGCCGCAGGTGGAGATATTAGAAGCGGACGAGGCCATACCGGAAGATACTGAAGTGCCAACGCCGGCGGATGATGGAGGCACCGTGAAGTCGCCCAATCCGAACGAGAAAGCGCCTGAACCTGCCCGCCCGGAAACCCAACCGGAGGCTGAACAATGAACGTGAGTATCCTTCTATTTGCCGCTGCAGCCGCAGTAGTAGTGCTCGCCGCTGTGGTGTTGGTGGTGATCGTGCTGGTCACGCGGAGGTCCGACGACGAATGAGCCGCTCCGGCGCCCGCTGCGCCGGAATGGCAGCGCACAGTATTCATTGTTTGGATGCATAGCAATGGCAGTAGGAGCCCTCGAATTTGCCCTCATCGCCGCCCTGGTGATGATGTTCTTCGGCGGGGCCGTGATGGCTTTCGTGATGGGCTTGGTAGTAAGGCGGGAGCAGAGCAACCGTGCTTCAGGCGTGGAAACGAACAAGCGCCCCCGGAGCAACCCCGCACTGCCGCTGATCGGTGCAGGCATCGGCGTGCTTGTGGCCGTGCTGGGCTTGGCGGCTTTTGTGGAATACGTAATTTATTGATGATCCCCCGACTGCCTGAGAACACCCTAAACGGCATCGCAGCACTATGTTACGCTCATAGTGTCGCTATCTTCAGCAGGTCGGCGGCGGATTACTGCGAAACTTCCGGTAAGACGTGGCGTTAATAGATTCGGAGAAGTAGCGCATGGATTGCAAAGACGTTTCAGCTCAACTCCCGGATATAGTTGACGGCAAGCTCGCCGAGCGGGAAATCCGGGCCATCAGCGAACATCTGGCTGATTGCGCGCGCTGCCGGGCCGAGCTTGACGCTATGCAGGAATGCTGGAACGCTCTCGCGGAGGTCCCCGGGCTGGAGGTCTCGCCTGATTTCGCCATGCGCGTCAGGCGCCGCGCCCAAAGGCCTCGCAGGCTGCGCAGGCTGGCGATCGCCGCCGGCGTGCTTTTCGCCATCGCGGGGCTGTTCACATTGCACAAAATCGTTCCTCCCGCCAGCGACAACGGCGACGAAATCCAAATCAGCCAAGTCATCGACCAGGAGCAGGATATCGACGTTATTGCCGATCTGGACGTGCTTCAGGATATCGACGTCATCCAGTCGCTGGCGTCGTCGGACAACTAATGAGCCGGATAGCAGCTAAAGTATTGTGGGCATTGGTGTTGGTGCTGGCGGCCGGATTAGTTGCCGAGGCAGCCGAAGCAAAGCCCCCCGCTGCGCCCCCGCCGGATGCCGAACCTGCGCCGCCCCCTATGCGGCCGCTTCCGCCCAAACTCGCACCAGAACAGCTCCAGCGCATACGCGAGCGGATCGAGAAACTTCCGCCGCCGATGCAGCAGTGGTTCAACGAGAAGCTGGATGCCTGGGAGAAGCTGCAACCTGAAGAGCGGCGGGAGTTTATGATGCGCTTGCGCCGCCAGAGCGGTATTCCTCCCCAGAGACGTCGCCGGCTGCGCGAGCGCATGAGACGGCGCCCCGGACGCCGAAACGGCGAGCAGCAGCCCGAGGCCGGGCCGGAATCCGCTGAGCCGCCGGGCGACGGGCCGCCACGGCACAAGAAGCCGCCATTTCCCGAAGAGCGCGGACGAATGCGTCACCGCATGCCGCACCTCACGCCGGAGCAGCGCGAAAAACTGTGGCAAAGAATGCGCGAACGCAGGAGAAAGCTCCCGCCGTGTGAGTGGAGGCTCCCACCATGTGAACGGCGGCGGTTCAAAGAGAACCTCGAAAGCTGGGAGAAGCTCTCGGACGAAGAGCGACGCGAACTGAGAGAGCGCCGGGAGAAACTTCGCAAACTCCCGCCCGAAGCAAGGCGGCGCCTGTTCGAGCAGATGAAGCGGTGGCGCGAGCTCAGTCCCGAAGAGCGAGAGCGCCTGCGCCGGAAGCATCGTCTTCTCAGAGGCCGTCATCGTCGGGGCCCGCCGCCCCCCTCGCCGCCGGAAGGCGAGCAACAGCCGGAGAAATAGGCCGCTCCGACCTGTGTGATTCCTATTCATGACCATCCCTCTCGTATAGCGGCACCTGCATACTGCCTGGTGCTGTCCTCCCGCCGAAAAACAGCGGCTCGACGGGGTTCCAGTGTGCCCGCCGATACCCGGCACTACTCCGCCCCGGGGGGGCTGGGATTTCCCTCGTCAACCTTACCCACCGCGTTGCCGTGGGCTTTCCTACTCCGCCCCTTCCGGGGCGGCAACTTGCCGCCGCCGGGTGCCACGGTCAACCGTCCGCGGTTGGCCGTGCTTGCCTGCCCGCCGATACCCGGCACTACTCCGCCCCGCCTGCCCGCCTCAGGAGGGTTGGGGCTGGGTTTTCACTCGTCAACCTTAACCCACGGCGTTGCCGTGGGCTTTCCTACTCCGCCCCTGGCGGGGCTGCGACC
>JAUWKK010000291.1 GCA_030614245.1 Planctomycetota bacterium
CGAGTCCTGGTCGTCGATGATGATGCACTGGAGTGCAGGTCGCTCACCGAGCTCCTGCGGCTCGAAGGATACAAAGTCGCGTCCGCCAATGGTGGACCTGAAGCCATGACGGCCCTCGACAGGGCCCCGTACGACGTGCTGTTGCCCGCCGTGAGCATGCCCGAAGTTTCCGGTTTCGATCTGCTCAAGCACTGCTCCGACGCGCCCGCCACCACCGCGGTGATACTCATCACGGGCTACGGGCAGATCGAAAGCGCTGTAGAAGCGATCAAGATGGGAGCCGACGACTATATCACCAAGCCGCTGATCGACGACGGCGTGAAGCTCGTCATTCTGCGCGCCCTCGAGCAGCAGCGCCTCAGGCGCGAGAACGCGGAACTGCGCAAACAGCTCGGCCTGCGCGGCGGATTCTTCCAATTGCTCGGCCGCGACCACAAGATGCAGCGCGTCTACGACCTCATCGACGTCGTGGCAGACACCAATGCGAGCATACTCATCACGGGAGAAAGCGGCACGGGGAAGACACTAATTGCCCGCACCATCCACGCGCGGTCTTGCCGCAGAGACAAGCCATTCATCGAAGTGAGCTGCGGGGCACTGCCGGAGACCCTGCTGGAAAGCGAGCTGTTCGGGCACGTCAGGGGAGCGTTCACAAATGCGTACGACGACAAGCCGGGCAAGTTCCAGCTAGCCGACGGCGGCACTATCTTCCTCGACGAGATATCGGCTGCCTCGCCCGGCCTGCAGGTGAAGCTGCTGCGCGTCCTCCAGGACAGCGTCTTCGAGCCCGTCGGCGGCAGCGAGACTATTACCGTCGACGAACGCGTCGTCATTGCATCAAACCTTGATCTCGCCGAAGAGGTCAAACGCGGGAACTTCCGGCAAGACCTCTATTACCGCATCAATGTCGTCCCGCTCAACGTGCCGCCGCTCAGAGAGCGTGTCTGCGACATCCGCCCGCTCGCCGAGCATTTCATACGTGTCTATACACTCCAGAACTCCAGGCAGGTCAACGATATCTCGGAGCAAGCGCTGCGCGTCATGCAACCGTACAACTGGCCCGGCAACGTGCGCGAGCTCGAGAATGTCATCGAGAGGGCCGTGATCCTGTCGAAGGGGCCGAAGATCGAGCTGGCCGACCTCCCGCAGCGAATGCTCGGTAAGCCCCCCAAGATCGAAGTCAGGACAGTTCTTCCGCTGCGAAAAGCGCTCGAAGGACCCGAACGCGAGATCATCGAGCGCGCATTGCGTTTCACCAACTGGAACAGGAACAAGGCCGCCGACTCTCTGCAGATCAACCGGTCGACGCTGTTCAAGAAGATGCGGAAACTCGGGCTGAAACGTCCCGATATTTACTCTAAAGAGGCATAATCATCTTCGTGAGGCGCGTGAAAAGGAGGCCCGGCAAGAGCACGCGGGGGTGGCCCCCGCAGGTTCAAGACGCTCGCCGTGCTGCGTGAGGAACGAATGAAGGTTTCGCAGTTCAAGATGCTGCTGGCGGCGTTTCTTCTGACGCTGCTGGCGATTGTGGTGGTGGCGCTCTATTGCGCGTATTCCGATGCCCAGCATCACCTGTTGCAGAGCATAGAGCTGCGGGCCTCGGGCAGGCCCTATGAGGCCATCGACGCCTGCAAGATGGCTCTCCAGCTCGATCCTGCCCTGGCCGCAGCCCATTACCAGATGGCGCTCACTTATCTGGGCATCGGTCGGTACATCGAGTGCCTGACGGCCTGTTACGATGCCTTGGCGCTCGACCCGGTGCTGTTCGACAGGCGCCATCTCGACCCCCTGGCGAAAGCGGCCGGGGAAGACAGGGAATTCCTCGAACGGTACCTCCAGCTCGGTCGGGAGTATCTGAGCCTTGAGAAGACCGGTCGCAGCCACGAGGATGCGCCGCTGAGAGCATACGCGATGGCGTTCGACCTCGACGCACGGATCAGCTATCGCAAGTTCAGCGCCGATGCCCCGGCGGTCGGTGCGAGGATTCTTGCCGTCATCAGCGACAAGAAGGCGAGCAGCCTGTCGGCCGACGTCCAGGCGGGCCGTTTCGACGAGGCGCTGCAGTTCGTCCGCGCATACAAACCTGCGGCGGCGGGCGTTGACGAACGGGTCGAAGAGCTTTACTTGCAGTTGCGTAAGTTGCACGACAGCCATACGAGGTGCATGGCGTCGGCTGCTCTGGCGGAGAGGTTCGAGCCTCACCTGGCTGCGACGAGCCTTTACATCGCCGGGAAGATAAGCCGCGCCGCGAGCCCCGAGGCGATCCGCAGGCTGAACGATATCATTTCGGGATTCTCGCCCGGAATTTCCGCCGAGGACCCCGCCACGCGGGCGGCGGCCTTGCGGAACGTCGCCGCCGCAAGGCAGAGCCTGGCCCAGCTCTACATCGAACGGGCCAAGTTCGATTCCGCCTCGCTGGAACTCGAGAAGCTGATCGAGATCTCCAATCGCGAAGAACTCCGCTTTCGACTCTTCGACGTGCGTTCGATGTTGGGCTATGTATACTTCAAGCAGGGCCGCTACGACGATGCGCTTGCGACCGTCGAGCCTCAGGATGCCGGCGGCGACAGCAGGGCGGGCTTCGTCCGCGCCGTCGTTGCTCTGCGGCGCAGCGGCGGCGATCCTGATGCAGCACGTAATGCGGCTCGCGAACTGACCCGCTCGGTGGGCGGCTCGTCCGATTGGTTCGAGGGCCAGTACGCACTGGCACTCGCGCAGTTCGCCTCCGCCCGCCACCGGGAGGCCCTGAGAAGCTTCGATAGAGCAGCCAGCCTCAAGCCGCACAGCATGCCGGCACAACTGGGCGCTGTGGCCGTCGCGTTCCTGCTGCGCTCTGATAGAGATGCGGCAGAGCGCGCGGATATCCTGTTGAACATGCTGCCGGCAGATGAATCCGGGCATGCCGGGCCGCTGCTGATCGCCGGCTGCGCACAGCTCAGACTCGGCAATCTTGAGCGCGCTGAGAAACTCCTTGACCGGCTGGCCGAGGGAAATCCCGAGAACGGCACGGGACAACTCGTGCGGATCGCGACGAAACTCGCCGGACATCCCGGTAAAGATACGTACGATCAACTGATCGAGCACTGCCGAAGCCTGAACGAGAGGACGAAGTCGACCGATTGGCTCCTTGCAAGGGCATTCGTGCAGCTCGACGCGGGCCGCCTTGCCGACGCGCGGGCCACCCTCGAGCTGTTGCTGGATGATGGGAGCGATCAGACGGGACGGACAGCGTTACTGATGCTGGGCCGTATTGACCTGATCGAGGGCAAGGCCGGGGATGCTGCGAGCCGTTTCGGGGCGGGGCTCAAGAGATGGCCCTGCGACGCACTCATAAAGGCGTGGGCCGACGGGGCCGGCGCTCTCGCGCACAAGAAGGATACCGGCAAGCGTTTCGCCGGTGCATTGACATCGGCCCCTCCGCAGGATTCTCCCTGGACGATTCTCGTCGCCGCATACGATGTCGCCAGGGCCCAAGCCCCCCCCGACCATGCGACCGCTGATATGCTGCGGCTCGACCCGTTCGTTCCAACGGCGATCTCGACGAGCACCCTCCTCTATGATGCAGGCGAGGAACCGGCGCTCCCGATCAACTCGAGCCTGATGGACCGAATCCGGAAACGGCAGCCGGGGCTGCATGGGACCATCAGCGACCGGGGCGCCTTCTATCGGGCCGATGCAACGAAGCTTTTCAGACAGATCATCTTCAAACGGCTCAATCTGTGGGATGAACTGATCGGCAACCTCTAGCGAGCACGCCATGCGCACGCCGCTTTTCCTCATGATGGCAGTCCTGACCGCAGTGGTTGCCGCCGGCCTGGGATACCGGCTGCTCAGCACGAGCAGTTCCACCGGCGAGGGCGTCCAGGAACAGCTTAGCCGGCTCGAGGTACGCGTCGCCGGCGACCCGGCATCGCCTGCGAAGCATTACGAGCTTGCCCTGGCCTGTCGTAAGGCGGGCTTGGGCAGCCGCGCCCTGGCCGAGCTTGACAAGGTGATTAGTCTCGCACCGGATTATGTCTCCGCGCACGTGGCCGCGGCCGAGATCAGATACGAGCAGGGTTCATATGACCGGGCTGCCAGAGATGCCGAACAGGCGCTGTGCCGCCAGCCGCAGAGCG
>JAUWKK010000122.1 GCA_030614245.1 Planctomycetota bacterium
ATCTGCGTTCATCTGTGGTTCCATTCTCTCCGGGGCCGGGCGGCTACTTCGCTGCGGCTTTCTTCTTGAGCGCGGCCCGCTTGAGCACGAGTGTGTCGCTGCAACAGCGGAAGCCTATATTCCTGCCGCGGGTGAGGGGCTGATTGATGAATCGGTAGGTGGCTTGGAGGTGTTTGACGTTCTCGTCGCGCCAGGAGCCGCCGCGCAGCACGTATCCACTGACGCCTTTGATTGTGCCGGGCGTGGCGGTGTATTCCCAGACGTTCCCGGCGGTATCATGCACGCCGAAGACGCTGCCCCATTCGGCGAATCCTCCCACGGGGCTGGTCTTGGGGTGCGCATCCTGCGAGATGGCGCCGCCGTTGCACCGGCCGGGTGCCCACTCGCTGCCCCAGGGGAACAGGCGGCCCTCGGTGCCGCGCGCGGCCTTCTCCCATTCTTCCTCGGTTGGCAGCCGCTTTCCGGCCCACGCGGCATAGGCATAAGCATCATACCAGTCGACGCCCGTAACAGGATGCAGCGCCTTCCCGTCCGGGAAGGTACCGCCCGTCCAGTATTTCGGCCGGTGGTCCTTGCCCGGTGGTTCGTCGCGGTGGCGGTGGCTTCGGTCATTCGTTCGGATGATGTCGTCGAGGAACGCCTTGTATTGCGCGTTGGTGACCTCGAAGCGGTCCATGTAGAACGTCGGCAGCTCCCTGCGGACGTTTATGGCGAAGATGAACGGCCCGGCCGGAATGCGCACCATCGTGGCGTTTCCGAAAGCTTCTTCGATTTGCCGGCGATAGGCGGCGTAAGTTTGCGAGCCGGGGTGTTCTAGGCGAAGCTTGTTGAGGAGCTTGTGAGCGCCGAAGAACCGCTCAGCAGCCAGCGCCTTCTGCGCCTTCTCCCAGAGAAGGCCGGCTTCGGCCTCGAGCCTGGCGGCTGCGAGTAGTTTCTTGCGGTCCGACAGGCGTTTCTCAAACTGCCTGGTATCGACTCCCTTGGCTTTGGCGCGGAGCATCTCTGTGGCAGCTTTATCGTTCTCGCCGCCGGCAATGAAGAAGAGCACCCGCTTCAGCATATCCGTGCCCGTCTTGCCGACACCGGCGATATCCAGTATCTCGGCATCAGCGCGGAGGTGCTCGGCCTGTATAATCACATTGCGGCCGTTTGCCTTGATGGTGATGACTTCGTCGGAGCCGTCGGCCACGACCGTGCCCCTGGTCAGAATGCCCTTGCGGCGCACGGCCACCGCCCTGCCGGGCGTATTGAGCGCCTTCAGTGCCGTCTCCCAGATGCCCTTCACCGTGAGAACGTCTTCGCGGTCCGCACTGACAGCATCGTAGAAGAGCTCTGCGGCCGGATCTTTCAGCAGAGCGTTGCACCGTCTGATCGCTTCATCGTGTTCTCGTGCGGCGAGCAGCTTCTGTATGCTGACGATGAATGCCGCGTAGACCTTCTGCGCTTTCAGCCGGCGAATGAGTTCGGCATCGGGCTGTGGAGCCTCGTCCAGTTCATCAATCTTGGCCAGTTCGGTCTGCGCTTCGCTGGTGATCTCCGGCAAACCGTACTTGAGAGCGGCGCTGTAGATGGCACGTGCTTGCGCGCAGGCTTTGTTTCTCACGCATTCACCGGCAGCCTTCTTGTCGGCGGCGAACTGTGCCGCTGCCTTTTTCTCTATTTCCGCTCGGATGCGGTCGAGTTCCAGGCGGCGTCTGCTGCTGGGCTTATCGAGCTCATCGAGTCTGGCTAAAGCCTCGCCGAATTCCTTCGCGTCCGCCAGGTTCTGCGATTCGGCTACAATCTTCCGGAACAGGGCATCCCGCCTGTTGCGTTCCCGTGCAACGAGGGCGCTGACGCGGCTGCGGGCTTTCTTGCCCCATTCCGAACCGGGATGATTCTTCGCCACAGCCGCGAAGTTCCTTATGTTGCTGCGGAAGTCCGTGGGATTGGCTCTTGCGTACTCTACTGCGTCGGGGAAGGCCTTCTCGGCGGGAGCGACGTTAGCGATGTGCCGGCCGCTATCCGGCGGATTCGGTTTCAGTTCGACCGGCTCGCGGGGATCATGGATAGTGCCGTAGATGATCGCGCCAATGACGGCGAGGAACAGCAGTCCGGCTGCAAGGATCGGTAACGCGGATGCACTCTTCTTCCTGCGTTTGGGGGACGGCCTGGTCCCATCCGGTGCAGGCTCCACGGGGCCGACGCCCTCGAGGTCGCGGATCAGTTCGGCAGGTGACTGGTAGCGTTCGTCGCGGTCGCGCTTGCACATCTTCGCCATTATCTCGGCGACACGCTCTGAGATGCTCGGTTGAAGCAGTCGCGGGTCGGGGATGTCGGTCGAGACGTGCTTAAGCAGTACCTCGCGCGAGGTGTCTCCGGCGAACGGTTTCTCTCCGGTGAGGATATGGTAAAGCGTGGCGCCGAGCGAGTAGATATCGGCCCGGACGTCTATGTCCTTCAGGCCTCGGGCCTGCTCGGGCGAGATGTAATCCGGGGTGCCTAATGTATAACCTGCACGGCCGGTAATGACATCGGCTGCGGCCAGCTTGGCCAGGCCGAGGTCGGCCAGCTTCGCCGTGCCGTCGGCGGTCAGCAGGATATTATCCGGCTTGACGTCGCAGTGCACCATGCGCGCGGCTGCCCAGGCGTGTTCGAGTGCGTGGGCGATCTGCGTTGCAATATCTACTGCTGTACTTTCGTCGAGACGCTTCTCGCGCTTGAGGCGGCGGCGGACGGATTCACCGTCGACGTATTCCATCGCGAAATAGTAGTAACCCTCGTCAGCGCCGCAGTCGTAGCCCTGGACGATATTCACGTGGCTGAGCTTTGCGGCAGCCCGGGCCTCGTGCATGAAGCGCTTGACGTAATCCTCGTTCTCGGCAAGACGCGGCGCGAGGATCTTCAGGGCGACCAGTCGGTCCATCGAAACCTGCAAAGCCTTGTAGACCGTCCCCATCCCGCCGGTGCCGACACGCTTGATGAAACGATAGCCCGCGATGCGCTTGATGCTCCTGTGCCGGGATTTCACATCGTTCATCACTTCGGCCGCTTGCGCACCGGTCAGGAATCCCTTGCGTACCATCACCACGTCGAGCGTGATCTGCGCACCGATATCCTCAGCCAGCTTCAGATCCGACATGCACTCGTCGATCTGCCCGCGTGTCGCCAGCCCGCGTTCGGCTACCGTGTCGGCAAAGCGATAACAGTCTTCGCTGGGCAAGTTTCGTATCCCCTGCTGCTCCGGTGCGGAGGGCCGCCACACACGGCTGCCGCGTCCGGTTCCGTGGTTGGCGCCGTGCAAACCCGCGCAAACTCGCTACTGCACAAACGCACAATAGGGCGAGAAGTTCAGTGAAAAACAAACCGGCCGAGCTACTTGGCGGCGCGGCCGGTGAATACGTCTTCTGAGACTTCAGGCTACAGACTTCAGACTTCAGGTACGAGCGATCGATATCTTGCGTTCTGCCTGCAGCCTGCGGTCTGAGGCCTGAAGCCTTCTTCTTTGCTTGCCGTCAGTGGCCACGGCTGGGCCGCGAGCTCGGTCCATCAGGTTTGACGGCATGATATCTGTTGATGCGGCTCAAGTCAACAGTTTGCCGGGGACAGGTCTGCCGTTAGAAATCCCGGAACCAACTTCCGCAGCTCTGACAGGAGCTGTTCGGGAGGAAACGGGCTGGTCAAGACGAGATCAGCGCCGGCGGCGACCAGCGACCCTCTGCGCTCGTCGGCGCCGATGGCCGTCACGAGGATCTTCACGTGTTCGTGCTTGGAAGCAGAGCGGATGGCCTGGCAGGCATTCCAGGCCGACATGTTTGGCATGTCCGCATCAAGTATGATAAGGTGAGGGGTGAGCGCCCCGATCTTAAGCATCGCCGCGCTGGCATTGGAAACAGCTTCGATCTTGGCATCAGGCGATACCGCGCGCACGAGACTCGTGATCTGGCCCAGTACCCCCTGATCACTGTTGGCGGCTACGACGCGCATCGGGCCGGTTTCGTCGGCCAGCCACATTCCGCGTTCCTTCATGAACTGCCGGAGGTCTTCTTCGTGAATTCGGTTGTGACGCCCCGCCGTCGGTGAAGATCGCAGCCAGCCGGCCTTGATCCAGCGGAAAACGGGCGATGGCGTAACGTGCAGGCGGCGTGCCACGTCTGATGTCGTTAATACATTCGGATCCTTCATCGATCAACCTCCTCGTCCTTGGGAAGTTGCCCTGCGCATCACCAGGGGCGTCTGTAGTTCTTACAACATTGGCTCATTAGAACTTTCGGCTCTAAATCCAACAGGTTTAACAAAAACCTCATTCCTTGAGTTCCGGATCACTCACGCAGTTCCCTTCAGACACCCGAATCTCCATTGAACGGCTGTTTGAAGCGGATTGAAAAGCTCCGCCGAGCCGATGAATTTGTTCTCAGGCCTTGATTCCTTGCCTCTCGGGCCGTAAAGTCAATGTGCATCTCGATTGGAGGCTCGATCTTGGCGAAGCGTATCCTGCAAGTGCTGGAAGCGACGGTCGGCGGTACGCTGGAGCATCTGCTGCAGATTGCCGACCGGCTCGACCGCGAGCGGTTCGAGGTGTCCTTTGCCGTATCGAACCTCCGCGATCCACGGTTCAACCGGGAGATCGAACGTCTGCGGCGCTCCGGCCGCGACGTACACGTGATCCCGATGAAACGCGAAATCCGCCCCATCTCCGACGCAGCGTGCCTCTGGCGGCTCTGGAAGCTGATCCGCCGTGAGCGCTACGACGTAGTCCACACACACGGCACCAAGAGCGGAGTCCTCGGCAGAACCGCCGCCTGGCTCGCAGGCTGCCCCAGGATTATCCACACGGGACACACATTCTCCTTCCAATGGAATCTCGGCGTTAAGGGCACAATCTACACCACTATCGAGCGGATCGCCGCTCGCATGGCCGACACCATAATCGCCGTCTCGCCGGGCCAGATGAGCCTGGCGCTTGGCGTCAATCTGTGCCCCCCGAAGAAGCTTGTCGTCATAGAGAACGGCGTCGACTTCGCCCGGCACCCCGCGCAGATCGACGCCGAGGCCAAACGCGCCGAGCTTGGCCTCGATGCCGGTCAACTCACCGTCGGAATGATCGGCCGGCTCGCACGCCAGAAGGGCTGCGAGCACTTAGTCGACGCGGCCGCATGCGTAATGAAGACCATGCCCGAGGTGCAGTTCCTGCTGATCGGCGGCGGTGAACTCGAAGGCCGGATATCCGAGCGTATCGGCCGCTTGGGCATCGCCGGCAGCGTGAGGATGCTGGGCCATCGCGACGACGTAGCCGAGATCTATCCGCTTCTCGACGTCTTCGTCCTCTCGTCGCTCTGGGAGGGCCTGCCGTACGTGATCCTCGAGGCGATGGCCGCCGGGCTGCCGGTCGTAGCGTCGCGCGTCCCCGGCGTTGAAGACGTCGTACGCCACGGCGAAACCGGCCTGCTGGCCAATATCGAAGACGCCGACGAGATAGCTTCATGCCTGCTCAAACTCCTCGCCGATCCCCGACTAAGGCGGCAGATGGGCCGGAGTGGCCGCGAACGTGTCGAGCAGCATTACTCAATCGAACGATTCATCCGGCGTCTCACCGAACTCTACGATGCGTAGCCGCTCACCTAGATGTCTCGGTTCCGTCGAGAGCCTGTTCCTGGCTGCGTACGTTTTCTTACAATCCGTGCCGGAAGTCCCTTTCAACCCGCCGGGATAAATGTATACTGACGTGTGACGCCCCAGGATGTTCCTGGGCAATAGTTATCTGGGAAACGCCGATTGGAGGAAGCAGAATGGACAAGTTAGCTGGAGTGAAGAGCATCGTATTGGCGGCTTGCATCGTTGCAGGTCTTGGCGGGTGGACGGCCCCTATGCCCGCCGAGGCCGGGCCATTGGTCTTCGACAAGGAAATCGGGCATTACAAGGACTTATCGTATGATGCCTTGAGCGACGAGGGGCTGTCGTGGGAGGAGCGAGCATCTTTGTTCGGCGGCGAGACGGCCCACTACGGCGAACTAACCGACGCGCAACGTAAGGCAAAGCGGAAAGAGGTCGAAGGTCTGCTGGCCAGGATCGCCATGCAGGACAAGCTCAACGGTGATCTGGCCGGGCGGACCGAGAAAGAAATCGTCACGTGGCTCGACGGGCAGACGGGGAACATTCCGGCTGCATACACGGGCGGAGACGTCAACAAGTTGAGATACGGCGCCGTGGGTTTCTTCCGGGCATACGAGTTATTTGGCGACAAGAAGTACCTCGATGCGGGATTGAAATGCGCCGACGTGATCATGAAGAAGCAATGGGCCAAAGGCCACTGGCCCTGGGGAAACTTGGGGGAAAACTTTGTCCGCATACAGGATGGCTACAACGACGGGCCTTTCTGGGTCATGCTCTACGCACACAAGATGTCAGGCGATAAGAAGTATTTCGAGTCAGCGAAGCGCTGCGCCGACGTCTTGCTTTCATTGCAGCGCAAAGGCGGCGGCTGGAGCGACCAATGGTCGTTCAGCGGTCGAGGGTCCGGGCACAGCGGCGTGGTACACGGCATCTCCTTCAACGATAACGCCACCAACTCGACGTTTCAAATGATGGTAATGATATACCACATGACCGGGGACAAGAAGTATATCGCCAATTTGCACAAACTCGGCGACTTCCTCGCCATGGCGAAGATGGGCGAAGGAAAAGTCGTCGGCTGGGCGGAACAGTATCACGACGACGGCAGACCCGTCCGCGCGCGGCAATACGAGATTGAGTTGCCCTATCCTCGGGCGTTGACCCGCGGGGTAGGACCGCTGCTGACCTGGCTCTACCTGATGACCGGCGACGAAGCGCACATGGACCTGCTCAAGAAGGCCTACGCCTGGCACGAACACGTCCGCCAGCAGGAGCTTGATCCAGAGGTGCTGGCACAGTGGAAGGATATTGCCAAAGCCTGGTCGCCGACGCATCATGCAATGACCACGGAGAACTACATGATGGAGTATCTGCCCGGTTGGCCCGATGCCTGGCTGCCCGATGGTTCGAACTGGGGACGTGTTCTCAGTTTCAAGCTGATGCCCTGGTACCCGCTCGCTCCCGAGCAGAAGAAGAAGTATGGCAACTTGATTGACCATAATTGGCCCCCTGTGAGTGAGTTGGCCAAGCTTGCTCGTGCCGGCCAAATGCCTCCACGAAACTACGGTATGTATGTCTATTGTCATTCGTCGGTTGGCAATTCGTTGTCCGAGATCCGACGCTCGCTGCTCGAGCATAAACGGGGCGGACGCAAAGGGCTGCTCAAGTATTACTCGAATCCGACGAAGTACACGCCCGACCAATACTTGCAGGCGCGTATCGACGCCGCGAAGCGGGTGTTGGATAAGCGTAACAGACGTATGGCATTACCTTTCGTCGGTTCGCCCGGCTACACCGGTATGTCCGCGATGAAGGATTTCGGGTTTGTTGGCGCAAAAGGTCGATGGTATGGCAGGCAAGGCACGAAGTGGGGCGCTGCGTTCGACCTCCCTTACCCGTGGTCGAACGCGCACTGGTATCAATGGCAGCTCGTTTACGACGTGAAGCTGGCGAAGGGTAAGATTGATGCCGATGCCGCCGCACGCGGCGGACGGGGCCTCGAAACCGTAGCCGGCATGACCCACCTCGACTCCTGGGACGTGCTCGGCGAGTGGGGAATGGCCTGCCATGAAATGGAGAACCACTTCGACGTGCCGATCGGTAAGAAGTAGAGCCCCTGTCCGAGCAGACGACCGATGCCGGTTGATCTGATCAGTAGAACCGCATTTAATGAGAGGAC
>JAUWKK010000176.1 GCA_030614245.1 Planctomycetota bacterium
GCGGCTCGTTTCTTCCGCTCCTCAACTGGAGCTGAAGCCCCAGCCTATATGCCCCCCGGCTCTCAGCGGCTCCGCCGCGCAGAGACGAGGCAGCCCCCGGGCGGACCGGACGTTGACGCGCAAATTCGAGCCTGACGACCAGCAATTCTGCGCCAGCCCGAGCGTTCAACACATCCTCATATTCGCGGCACACAAGATACCCCACGATTGGAGGTCAGACTCCGATTTTACGTTGAAGTTGTCCAGCCGGTTCGTCACAATGGTACCACATTATCCTTTCTATCGAGATGGAGGAGCCAGTCATGCCGGATCGTCCAACCGATGAAGAGCTGCTGTCGGTATTGCGGAACCGCTGGGTGAAGTTCGCTCTGGCCGGGCTGGTGGCGCTGCCGTGCCTTGCTGTGCTGGTGTGGCTGGTGTATCGCCTGCGCGGCGTGCTGATCCCGTTCGGTCTGGCCGCCGTGGCGGCGTATATTCTCAATCCCATAGTGGAGTATCTTCAATTGAAACTGCGCCGGCGGCGCGCGCCGGCGGTGATCTCGCTTGTCGCCCTGCTGGCGATACTGCTGCTGGCGGCGGCCTCGCTGGCGCTTTATTCAGCCGTAACGACCATCGAGGAGATGGTCCCGGCCGCCAGGGGTGCAATCGAGGCCAGTACTCAGCCGGACGGCCTCCTGGACAGGATTCAGGTGACGCTCGAGGATGTGCCCCACGAGGTCCATGTTGAAATCCGCAAGGTGCTCGATGAACTGCCCAGCCAGATCAAACTGCACCTGCGCGAGATATCGAGATCGGTGCTCGAGGGGCTTGGAGCGCTTGTCGGCTCGCTGCTGGGCATCGTGCTCGCGAGCTTCAATTTCGTGGTATTCTTCGTCGTCATGGGGTATCTGCTGGTCGATCTTCCCCGGATGCGGCAGGCTGCGATAGATCTACTCCCGATGAAGTTCAAGGACGATATCGTGCGCATTGCCCGCGAGCTGGACACGAATCTGCGGGCGTTCTTTCGGGGGCAGGTGCTGGTGGCGCTGGCCCTGGGGGTGATCTACGCCGTCGGCCTGACGATCTGCGGGGTCGATTTCGGCCTGCTGATCGGCTTCGGTGCCGGTCTTGTGAGCATCGTGCCTTATCTGGGGCTGGCCGTAGGGCTTGTGCCTGCGATGCTGTTCGCTCTGCCGTATTCGAGCATCTGGACCCCGCTGAGCGTGATGGCGGTTTTCGTGATCGGCCAGACAATCGAGGGGTTATATCTGACCCCGAAGATCATCGGCCGCAACGTTGGGCTCAGCCCTGTGGTTGTGGTACTGTCGATAATGATCTTCGGCCAGTTGTTCGGATTCCTGGGCGTGATATTCGCCGTTCCGCTCGCCGCCGTGACGAAGGTGATGCTGGGCGAGCTCGCCCGGTATTATAAGAAAGCCCAGGAGCAACTGGCGGCGGATTAGGACAGCACTACTTCGCCCCTTGCGGGGCTGCAAGCCAATGCCGGGCGCCACGGTCAACCGTCCTGGGTTGGCCGTGCCTGCCTGTCTACGGCATGGTTCCCCTGCTATGAGCGCCCGGAGCCGTCACTGGAATCGGCAGGTCTACCCGCCTATGGATGGCCGGAAAGCCTGCCCCACGTTCATCTGCGTTCATCTGTGGTTCCACTGCCTCCACAGGCGGACTGCCGGGTCCGTTGCAGGGCCATTCGATAGCAGCTACGAATGAATCCTGACGAAGTGCGCGATGGAGCGGTCATAGGTCTTCTCAGCATCCGCGGGGAAGCAGCAGGCGGGCAGTTCATCCATCGAGAGGTGGAACTGCAGGCAGGCGCAGCAGTTGCCCTTCTTGGCGCATCCGCTGTACGTGCAGTTGCAGCGTTCGAGGTTCTTCTCATACTGTTCGCATTTGGTTGCCATAAGCTGTTTACTCCTTTCAGTGTTTGTATGGGATGTCACATGCAGATGACGCCCGGATTTAAGGCTTGCGAGATCATCTTCCACATCGGCGGTATCGTCACTATGAAGGGGATAGCGAAGATGATTGACATCACAACAACGTAAAGAATGAGGACGAGAGCAGTCTGGCCGCCGGAAAGCTCGAATGTCTTCATCAGGCCGATCACGAGCAGGATGAAGGCATAGATGCCGGCCAGAAAACCTACGAAGGGAATAACCATCAGCACATACGGTGCCATTGAAAAGGTGAGAATTCGAACGGCGCCGGTATAGGTTCCCTTCCTGGTCGTGACGCGCGTGATAATGGACAGCCACAGCGAATTGTGGAAGCTGTTGACGGGAACAATAAACCCTGCCCCGGCGGCGGCAATTGCAAGGGCAATGCCCAACGGCACCCGTAACCACATGAAAGTGAAGAGTATGCCCAGGAACGGGAGTGCGAACATCATCGCCGTAAAGATCAAGGGTCCCGTGACGCCTTCAGCCTGCCTTTGGCTTGTGAAGAAGCCGACGGGACTGAACATCGCCTGTGTCCATGCGGAGAGCGGGTTCGGCTCGATGTATCCGCCATCTTCGGCAGGCTTTGCTCGCCGCTTCGGCCTTGCGCGGCTGCGCGGTGCATGGCGCCGTTTTCGCCTGCGCGGCGGACGGGCTCGCGGTCTCTCCCTGGGAGGCCTGGTCGGTATCGGTGGCTCATCAGCAGACCTGACTCCCCATGATTCCCCGGAAGCGGCCGACGGTGGTGGCTCATCAGCCGGCTGTTGGGGCGGGGCGGTGACCGGCGGCGGGGGAATCGGCTCCGGCGCAGGAGCAGCCGGAACGGGCAGAATCTTCTGGCACTTGGGGCATCTTGCCCGCTTGCCGGCGGCCGAATCGGGCACCGACAGCATAGTCCCGCACGCGCATCGGAATTGAATCATTGGCGCCTTTCCGCGCTCGACCCGTTTCGGATACGCTCCCGGAGTGTTCAGAGACGATCTCTACCCGTGAGCTGCTTCTCGAGCCAGTCGCCCTTCGTTGCGACGCCGGACAGCGCCCGGCGCAGTTCCCGTGGGGTCGTCTCGCTCAGCAGCAGACATTCCGACATCACAAACATCATTTTTCGGCCTTCTTCCACCAGGCCGATGGCTCCGCAGGGGAGCTTGGGATTCGTTCGCAGCGCCCATTCGTAGTTAGCGCGGGCTGCGGGGCCGCACTTCGTGAACAGCGAGATGATATCCTCCCCCTCGTCGTTGCGCCTGAACATCAACTGCACATCCTGGTGGCGTCCGGCGGGGAGCGGCACTCGACACAGCCTCCCTTCTCCAGAAGCGACGGCATGGATTTCAGTTCCCCTGAGTGCCGCTTCGATGAGTTCATCTTTCGACATGCCTCGGCGCGACGCAATGTGCGGGCGCGCGGCGGGCGGGGGATGCGGCTGGCCGACCTCCGGTGCCGGCGGGCTCGGCGGCTTCTGCACGGTGGGCGGCTTGGGCTTCGCCGGCGGCTTCGGCTCGGCCGGCGGCTTCGGCTTCGCAGGCGGTTTGGGCTCAGCCTCGATTTTCGGCCTGGCTGTCTCGAAGGCGTCGGGATGCTGCTTCCGCAACAAGTCGAGAGCGTCCTTCGCAGCTTGTGAGACAGAGAAGCTGGAGTCGCCGGTCGCTTCCTTGAGTGCGCCGATGGCTCCCGGCTCGCCGAGTTTTCCGAGCGACTTCGCCGCAAAGCGGCGGATTGTGGATGACGAATCGCCGAGGGCGTGCACGAGCGGCGGCACGGCCTCTGGGCCGCCGATCACTGAGAGCGCGAGTACGGCTTTCTCGCGGACGTAGGATTCGTCGTCCCGTGCAGCTTCAGCCAGCGCATCGATCGCCGCGCGATCACCCAGCTTGCCAAGCTTCGTAGCCGCATCGGCACGCGTGAAATAGCTCTCCGATGAGTTCCCAAGTGTTGCGATCAGTTCCTCAAGTTCAGCCATTATTCGTCCCCCAAAAAGCGAGGATTGTAACCGGCCATGTACGCTCGGCAGAAATGATACTACCAGGCACCGTGGCAGTCAACTTGAATCATTGGGGATTCTTATAGTAGCGGCACAGCCTGCCTGTCCGCAGAGGGCGTGTTATTGCTACGGCTGGAAGGAGAATAGCCTCTTCGCCGCGTTCAGGCCACACTTCTGATACTTGTGATATGCCGCCGCCGCACTGTCGCGGGTTCGGTCGGGTTTGTCGCCCGCAGCCCACGAACGGACCAAGGCATCGAGAGTGTAGGCTTCGGGCGCCATTAAGCCGGTCGTCAGGAGCATAGGGTGTGATCCGCCCCGCCTCAGCTTTTCCAGGAAGTACGGCTTGCTCTTGCAGCAGAGCACGGCCGAACTCCGCGCTCCGGTGTCTGGCGACCGCCGCGACGCGGCTTCCAGCGAGAAGTCCATCAATCCGTTGTGCCCAACGTAGACCACCAAGTGCGCCGCCCCGCCCGCACGCAGCTCTCGAGAGCCGCCGGGCGTATCGACTTTGATATTCTCACGGTAATGGCCTGCTGCTATTGAGAGGAAACGCCCGATCGCCGCTTTGATCTCTTTGCCGTCCCAAGCTTCGGCCACCATGTAGACGTCTGCCTGCCGCCCCGAGCGGCGAATTGCCGTGTGCATGACGATCTTGTCAAGCACGCCTTTGGCCCGCGGCGCAGGCTCCGCCCTCACTTTCCAGCGCGCTTTTTTGGTGAGAAACGAGCGAACTCCATACATCGCGCCCCAGTAGAGGTTGCTCCGAGGGTCCTGGCCGTTGCCGAGCCGCTTGGGCACTCGCACAATCCCCTGATACTTGTTGTCGCAGAGAGCCGTGACGACGTGAACGACGATCGGCCTCCCGGCAGCCAAGTCACTATTGATTCGCTCCTGGACGTGCGCCCCGGTTGCCGCTTCGAGGATTGGGGCGGGTCTTGACTGAGCCTGCGTCGCGGAGGCGTTCGCTGATTGGCGTTCCTGTTTCACATCCGGGCCGCCGCCAATCGGCCCGAAGAAACGAAAGGCCAGGAACGCCCCTGCCAGGCAGAGGCAGAAAGCCGCGATGAGCTTCAGCGCATGACCGTTCATTCAGGATACCCCTCTGCCGTGCTGTTCATTCGAGCTTGTCCATGTATGGCTGAATCTTCCAGACTACTATTACATTTACGCAGCCTCCCTGGCCGCTCTCGGGCGCTTTCAATCACTGGTCAACAACCCGGCCCGTCCGCCATCGGCGCACGAGGAGCAACACGATGAGGGCAGCGACTATCATCAGCGGCAGCATACGGCCGGAGGCGGTCTTGCTGAGGCTCCCGGCGGCATCCATTTTGTGATAGACGATCTCGACACGCACCGGTACGCGCTCCGGCACCGGCCTGCCTGAGAGGTGATTGAACGCCGTTTTGAGAGCCACACGACCGATAATATCGGGGAAATGCACCACATCGGCCTTCAACGGGCCTCCGGAACGCACTATACGGAGCGTCTCAGTTGACGCATCGCAACCCATGAGAACTATGTCGCTCCGCCCGGCGTGCCTGACTGCCGCCGCAGCCCCCGACGCAATTGTGGCATTGACGGCAAGCACTCCGTTGAGCGCGGGGTACTTCTCGAGCATCCGCCGCATGACATCGGCAGCCGCGTCACGCCTGCCCGCGTCGGTGGGTCTGCTGTCGATACACGGCTGCTCGAGCACTTCGATACCGGCCTTCTCGACGACTGCCTTGAATTCGCGGATACGGTCGCGCTTCCAGGTTGCGTTCGGTTCGTTGAGAACGATCCCTTTGCTTCCACTGGGCAGCAGCTGTCCCATTTTCTCGACGACGATGCGCCCCACCGAGCATTGATCGGACGCTATGTGCGAGACCACCTTCCCCTCGAATGCGGGCACATCTACGGTGAAGACGGGGACCCCTGCACCGTTGGCTTTCTTTGTCGCGGCGGAGGTCTCGTCGGGGCCGGCCAGGCAGAGAATGATGGCGTGGGGCGCTTCGGCAATGATGCTGTCGATCTGCCCCCCTGCATCAGGATCAACGTGCAGGACATCCAGCTTGATGCCGCCGATTTCGTTCGCGGCCTGCCGCATTCCATCCAGAATGGAGCGACGGAACTGGGCGTGTGCCACGGTCAACGGCCTTGCGTTGGCCGTGTTCGTCCACGTCCGAGCTTTGCTTGAACGTGCCGCCCGCCGCCCCGACATCAGCACGGCGATCCGCCATTCCTGCGGTCGATCCTGTGCAGCATAGCCCGCAGGCGCCCCCGCAACTATCACTAATGCAAGCAGGAAAAGCCGCACCTTCCAACTCCCGATCTCAACAAGCAGTTATCAGTAACTACGGAGAGCAGAATACATTGAACGTTCCTGACCGGCCGCGTCCACGATGCCACTCCACGGCAA
>JAUWKK010000286.1 GCA_030614245.1 Planctomycetota bacterium
AGCGGAAGAAACGAGCCGCCCTGAAGGGGCGAAGGAGATTAACACATGCCGTGCCCCTTCAGGGCACAGCAAGGGGCTGAAGCCCCAGGCTTTACGCCTTGGCCGCTACGCGGCCAGGAATCAGCTTGCATGCGATTGCGGTTGGAAACACCCATTGCCTCTAGAGCACGGTTGGCCGGCATACCCCTCGATTGGAGGTCAGACTCGAGTATAGAGACGTCGCGCTTGATACTCGCTGATGCATCCGCCCCCGGAACGGCAACTGCCCCCGATACGGCAGCCGGTGACGTAGCGAAGGCATCTGGCAGAGCAATCAATGTATGCTCTGACGCGCTCAGTGCTTGCCTTCGGTGACCATCTTCCAGTCGTCGGTGCGGAAGGGCATGGCGGGCAGGCCGGCCGACTCCCGGCACTGCTCTGCCCCTGACGGGGCTGCGAGCATGCGATCTCATGTGGGAGCATCGTTCTTAAGGGATGGCTATGATTTATCAATAAGCAGCGCTTGGTCGACTTGTGGAATGCAAAGCTGCACGTCCGCATCCGAGCCGCCGGCTTTCCGCCGCAATACCGAGGGATCGACGGTGTTGAAGGCGAACATCCCGAAATGGTGCACGATCATGCACCCGATGCCGGCGTTCGAGCACAAGGCGAGCGCTTCCTCGAAGTGGAAATTGCCGGCCACGTTGCGGCCGGCGCGATACTCGTCGCGGCCGTTGACCGGAAGCATCGCCACGTCAACGTGCAATTCGGCCAGGCGTTGTTCCAGTCCATCATAGGGGACGCAGTCGCCCGAGTGGTAGACCGTCACGTCCCCGAGCCGGAAGACGTAGCCCAGGAACTCGTGCTGTCCCCTGTCGTTGAGCCTGAGTTCCTCGTGTGCCGAAGCGATCGCGGAGACAGTGATTTCAGCATCGAGCTCGATGGTCTGCCCGTCATCGAGTCTGGTCGTCCTTTCGGGAGGAACGCCCGCCTTGCCGACTGCGTGGCCGATCTCCGCCGCCGGCACGAAGAAGCGGCAGCCGCGGATATTGCGTGCGAGAACGGGCAGCGTGCCGGGGTCCATGTGGTCGGAATGGCGATGCGTGCAGAATACCCAGTCCAGCCTCGTGATCGATTCCGGTGCGATCGGCGCGGGCATCATTCTGATGTGCGGGAACTCCTTGCCCTTGTACTTCTCCGCCAGGAAGTCGGATAGGTAAGGATCGCTCAGGAAGGAGCGCCTGCCGAATCGCACGGCGAACCCCGCCTGGCCGAGCCACCATCAGTAAGGGGACAGTTGAAAGTAGAGCAGTGGAAAGAGAAGAAGGCTCTTCTCTCCTGATCAACTCTCTCCTGATCAACTGTCTGCTATGCCTGGCCGCTCAGCTCGACGGCCTCGCGTGTTATGCGGGCGATCTCGTCGAAGTCCTTTGCGGCGATGAGGTCCTTCTTCACCATCCAGCTTCCGCCGCAGGCGAGCACCTTCGGGAACCGGAGGTAGTCGAGCAGGTTCTCGGCGTTGATGCCGCCGGTCGGTATGAACTTCATTGACGTATAAGGTGCGCTGATGGCCTTGAGCGTCTTTACGCCGCCGAACGCCTCGGCTGGGAAGAACTTGACTATGTTCAGGCCGAAGCTCAACGCGGCCTCGATGTCGGTCGGCGTGCTTGTGCCCGGCGAGATGGGGATGTCGTTGTCGATGCAGTAGCCGACGACATTGGGATTGAAACCCGGTGTAATGATGAACTGTGCCCCTGCGGCTGTGGCTTCCTCGGCCTGGTCTTCGCTGAGCACCGTGCCGGCTCCCAGGATAAGGCCTTTGACTTTCGCCATCCGGCGGATGGCCTCGGCGGCGGCGGATGTTCTGAATGTAACCTCCGCGCAGGGAAGGCCGGCCTCGATCAGCGTCTCGGCGAGCGGCACCGCGTCATCGGCATCTTCTATCACGACTACAGGGACCACCTTGAGCTCTTCGAGTTTCGCGAAAATGTCAGACATGTTGCATTCTCCATCGTACTGATTACTGATCACTGATCACTGATCACCGGATGACTTCAAGCAGATTATCGACGGCTGCCGAGACAGCCCTGTCGACGCTCTCGGTAGTGTAACCACCGATGTGCGGGGTTGCAATGACGCGGGGGTGTTTCACGATACGCCAGTCGGTGGGCGGCTCGGCCTCGAACGCATCGAGCGTCATTCCGGCGACACAGCCGCTGTCGAGCGCATCTAGCGCGGCGTCGGGATCGATAAGGCTCCCCCTGGCGGTGTTTATCAGATAGACGCCGTCTTTCATCATTGCCATAGCCTCGCGATCGATGACGGGCTTGCCGTCCGCGGGCGGCTGGCAGTGCAGGCTGATGATGTCGGACTGCGAGAGCACGTCGGCGAGCGGGCAGTAACGGAAGTCCGCCGAAGGCTCGAAATCGGGACCCGGATACGGATCGAACGCGAGGACCCGCATATCGAAGGCCAGGGCCAGATTTGCGACGAGCTTTCCGATCCTGCCGCAGCCGATGAGGCCCAAAGTGCGGCCCTGCAATTCGATTCCCTTGCGGCGCTCCCAGCCTTCGCCCTTGAGTGTCGCGTCGCTGAACGCGACCGACCGGACTATCGCGAGGATATGCGCGAATGTCAGCTCGGCGACCCCGCGTGCGTTCGCCCCCAGCGCCCGGCAGATGCGGATGCCTTTCTCTTCGGCCGCGGCCGTATCTATGTTGTCGATGCCGGTGCCGTTGCGGCTGATGACCTCGAGCACGTCGGCCGCCTCCAGCACTCGGGCGGTGATCGATTCAACTCCCGCGAGGTATCCCACGCAGCCGGGGAGAAGCCCGATCAGCTCGTCCTCGGTGGGAAACCGTCCGGGCGAAGAAAAGACGACCTCAAGCCCGGCATCGCCCAGGCGCTCGAGCGCGGGGTGTCCGTCTCGCGTCAGCGATCTGGGAGTTACCAGAACTTTGCTCATCATCACCTCCTGGGGGTGCTTGTGTTGATAAAGTAACGTTCGCGGCGCCGCTCAAGCGAGCTGCGTGTCACGTCTTGAGCCCCGTAAGGGGCGAAGTAGAATAGCCCACGGCAACGCCGTGGGGTAAGAGTCGGGGCCCTTCCTTAAGCCCTGTAAGGGCGACGTAGAATAGCCGTCGCCCCGCCTGCCCGCCTCAAGAGGGATGGGGCTGCCAAGAAGATGAGTCTCGGTCATAAACTGTCGAACAGAATCTTTTCATAAACGACGAAAAGGTCAATAATGATGCTTGAAGCGGTGCTATTCGATGACGACCTCGCCGTCGCGGATGAAGACTCGCATCGGGAAACCTTCGTCGACGATGTCGCCGTAATTGTGCCCGGCATCCGCCGGATAGTTGCAGAAGCTCACTAGCGGCGCGTCGCCGGTGTTGACGGATCGATGCGCCCAGCAGGGGGGCGCGTATACCATCCTGCCGGGTCTGAAAGGCTCCCACGCGCATTCGCCGTCGCGGGTCTTCATCAACATTAAGCCTTCGCCCGAGATGCACAGGTATGTCTCGGCGGTGTGGAGCTTCGTGTGATAGTGGCCCTTCGTGAAGAAGCACTCATCGCCGACGCGGCCCGGATACAGTTTGCTGATGCACGTTCTTACGTGGCCGTCTTGCTCGGGGATTTTCGGCTCGAAGACCTCGTAATGGACGGGATCGCCGTGTTCCTCGATCAGGCGTTCGAGCGCCGTCTCGTCGAGGTAATATCCGTGCATCGTCGATGTCTTTACGATTCTGTGGGTGTCGGGGTCGGTCATCGTGCCGTCATCCAGGCTGATGTCCACGCCAAAGGGCTTGAAATCGGCTGCTCGGCTCATCATTTCCTCTTCAGTATTCAGTATTCAGTGGTCAGTTGGCCTTATGGTCCAATTTCACAAGCTCCTATTCGGGCGAATAGCAGGCCAATAAACGTATATAACTGGCCGCGTAGCGGCCAAGGCATAAAGCCTGGGGCTTCAGCCCCAGGAATCAGTTCGCATAATATCTGTGCCCTGGAGGGGCACGGCCCCTGCTCTTCTTTCCTCCGCCCCTCCAGGGCGGCTCGTTTTTTTTCGCTGCTCAACTGGGGCTGAAGCCCCAGCCTATACACCTCCGCTGCTCCGCAGCGAAGAAGCTTCTCGACTCGCCCACATGGTTCAGTGCACCAGCACCTCATGTACCACTTGTCGCAGTGTTCAGTGGCCAGTATTCAGTGGTCAGTG
>JAUWKK010000101.1 GCA_030614245.1 Planctomycetota bacterium
CATAAGCGCTTATGCGCATATCGCTCCCGAATGAACTACGGGGCGGTCACAACAGGCAGCCTGCACGCGCCTTCGGCCACGATTGACCACAACGGACGCTTCCTTGCCGTCTTCAACGTCAAAGAGGGCAAAGAGCAGCAAGGCTGGAACGATGTGATGACCTTGCCTCGATGGCTCTCGTTGAATGCGGACGACTCCCTGCGCATCGAGCCGGCGCCCGAAGTCGAGTCCTTGCGCTCAGGCCACCGGAGCGTCGAGCCGACGGATATTCCTGCCAATGGGGAAGTCATACTGGAAGGCATCAAGGGAAAGGCGATGGAGATCGAGGCGGTTATCCATCCCTGCGAAGCGCGAGAAATGGGGCTTTACGTCTTACGCTCGCCCAACGGGCAGGAGAGAACCCGCATATCGCTGTTCCCGAAGAGAGACAACAGGAGACCCTATTTCGGCTCGCTCCAGATAGACATCTCGGATGCGTCGCTGAGAAGCGACGTCTTCCCGCGCACGCCGGAGATCGGGCCGCTCGATCTCGAAGAGGGTGAACCGCTGCGCCTGCGCGTCTTCATTGACCGCAGCATCGTCGAGGTCTTCGCCAACGGGCGCCAATGCCTGACCATCCGGGCCTATCCCGAACGCGAGGACAGCAGCGGCGTCTCCGTCTTCGCGCGAGGCAGCGCGGCGAAACTCGTATCCCTCGACGCATGGCAGATGCGCAGCATCTGGCCGGAGCTGAGAAATCGAGAAGATCCGTCGCAATACCAATGAACAACAGCAAATTGTGAGGAAGCTATGCCACGCATCATCTCTCTTGGCGAAGCACTGATCGACCTGTTTGCCGGCAAGGGCGTGCCCTTGCGAGAGCTCAAGCCTCTGCAACCTTCGCCCGGCGGCGCGCCGGCCAATGTCGCGGTCGCACTCGCCCGCCTGGGCGTCGACGTCGGCTTCATAGGGAAGGTCGGCGACGACGACTACGGCACCTTCCTGATCGACCTCCTGGCCGGTGAAGGTGTGGACGTAACGCACTTCACCGCCGACCCGCGGGCACCCACGATGCTCGCCGTTGTCGCTGCACCGTCGCCCACCGAACAGCACTTCGCCATTTACCACGGAACAGATACGCTGCTCAGCCCCGAGGAGCTGGACCAGGCGTATATCCAATCGGCCCGGTGCCTGGTTTTCGGCTCGGTTACACTGGCGGACGCCAGTGGGCCCGCCGCCCTGCACGCTGCCCGCTGGGCACGGGAGGCCGGGCAGCACGTCATCTTCGACGTCAACCTGCGTCCCGCGCTGTGGCCTGACCTGCAAGTAGCTCGCAGCCGCATTGGCGAGGGCCTCGCCTCGTCCACGGTAGTCAAGCTGAACGAGGTCGAGTTGGAATTCCTCACCGGCACGGCAGACCCGGCAGCCGGAAGCCAGGCGCTGCTTCAGCAGGGAGTGCAGTTGTGCTGCGTCTCGTTGGGGGCTGATGGGGCATACTTCAATAACGGCGCGGCGAGCGGACACGTCCCCGCTTTCCACGTCGAAGCCGTAGATACAACCGGCAGTGGCGACGCCTTTGTCGCCGGGCTGGCCTTTGGCCTGAGCAAGCAAGATCAGCCGATAGCGCAACTGTCCTCGGCCGATCTACACCAGATGCTGCGCTTTGCCAACGCATGCGGTGCGCTCGCCGCGACAAGCCTGGGAGCGATGACCGCGCTTCCAGCACTGAAGGACGTAGAGCATCTACTGCAACCGGACGCGGGAACCTGAGCCTGCCTTTCGGGACCGCACGGGGCCGGTTCGTGAACCGCCCCTACCACTACGGGCAGCCATTGCCCTTGCCTATATTACCCCGCACAAACAGCAAATCGAGGACGTTGCAGACGCCATCGGCGTTGATATCAGCCTCCGGTGGGTCGATCTGACTGCCTGACAAGCCGAGGTTGGTGCGGATGAACAGCAGGTCCCGCACGTTGCCGCAATCATCGCCGCTGACGTCGGCTGGAGTGAGCAACATCGTGAGCGTCTGCCGCCTCTCCTTCTCGTCGCAGGTGATTTGCCATTCGGTCTCGATCTCATCAACGAAAACGCTGCGGTCGATGCGGATGACAAACGTATCGTTCCCCGTGACTGTCGCTCCGACGGCTATGTCGCCGCATGCCACGTCTGCATCGGGGACGCTGACGTTGGCCGCATCCCATCCGATCAGCGAGGCCGCGGCGTTGTGGGCATCCTCGGTGCCGTCGTTGCGGACATACAGCTCGAGCTCATAATCGTAGATGTCGCCGCCCAGGCTCCGCCGCTCGATCAATGAGTATCGGTCGATGATAAGTTCCGGACAAGGCACCGGACCGGACGCTGGCAGTATCTCGATCTGGAAGGATATCGTGTTGTTGTCTTCGTCTTCCTCGGTAAAGGCGTCCTCGTCGTCGAGATTGACGATTATGAAATAGCTTCCAGGTTCGCCGCACGTGACTGTGAGCAGCGCGGAGCCGCCGTAGAAGCACCGGCTTGCCAGCGGGACCGTCTCGGTCGCATCCCATTCCGCAAGTCGCTCGTCGTTCTCGTCGAGGAACTCGTCCTGCGAGAGATAAACGGCATCCTTCCACGGATCGTAAACGCCACCCGGTCCGAGGTTCCTGGCGATCCACTGCGCGATAAACACTCCGCCTGGCTGCACCTGCAGCGGCATGACGCTGAGATTCACCGGCGCGAGATCGGGGTACGACCTGATGCCCTCGATGTTTCGGTCGCTGAAATCCGTTTTGGCGTAGTTCCAGATCTTCAGGTTATCGAAGACAACTCTGCCGGACGTCATCTCGTGCTGGCACAGAAGCCCGAAAGGGCCATCGGTGGGTACGTCCAACTTTTCCCCGGTACCGCCCCAGCGGTGGGAGTTGAGTTGACCATCGACGAAGACAGCGGCCTTGCGCGAGGCGTCCGCGACACCGGGAATCCCGCGGGTTGCCCATACGAGAGCATAGTGGTGCCAGGCGCTCACCGCGTCCGTGCCCAGCGCCCGCGCATAGGTCCAGTTTCCGTACTGCCCCGTTCCAGCGTTGCCGAGCCCGGCGACGCGGGCGCACAGACCCCCGTTGGCGCGGCCATCGTTCCCGTTAAAGTGAAGCATGAAATGGCGGCCTCCCTCTTCGTCGCAGGCCGCGATGAGGCCCGGGCGGTCTCCCCAAGGAAGGTCAGAAGGGAAGTCAACGAGCTTCGCCCAGAACTCGATACATCCGTCGGGTCCAGGCACGATTTCAGGTGGGAAGGTGACCCCGAACTGTTCCTGCATGTTCAACTCGATGCCTGTCCCAAAACGCCCCTCGACGAAGCGGCCGGCGTTCAACTTGCCGCCCGGACCCACAGCGCTGTTTCGCACATCGCTTTCCGACCCCAGGCGATTCCACAGAAGCAGGGTTTGCTCGTCTTCCGCCCATGTTGTTCCGAAAATCGCCATGACACAAGCCACTGCAACATGTAATGACAATCTTCTCATCCTGCTCTCCCTTCACTTTGTTTGTGGCCAACGTGAGCCATTAGCCACGCGGTCCTCCGCGTCGGCTGGATGGCGTTGTTCGGCGGCCCGTTGCTGAGGCTGCTCCCGGACCGGTCGCGTGAGCCCGAGAGGCACTATCCCTTATCTGCGTCTCGACCGGGTCTTCGTCCTCTTACCTAATATAGACGCTTGCCACAGGGAAATGTTCCAAACTTTTCCAGCCCTAAGGTCAAAATACTCAGCCGAACCGTAACAGCCTGCCAGCTCTCAGTTTGTGACATGCCTGAATTCCGCTTTTCAGCTGACCCAGCCCTTGACTGTTGGGGTTTCAGGCCACATAGTAAGGCATTTCCGCCTCACGATAGGGCCCATCATGAGCTTCATCCTGCAACCTTGGCAGATATTCTTCATAATTCTTGCTAGCTGGGTCAATCGTCAACAACATGAGATTATAGCGTATCTTCGGTGCGAGAACCAAGTGCTAAGAGAGAAGCTCGGCAAGAAACGTATCCTGCTCAATGACGATCAGCGCCGGCGCCTGGCTGTCAAGGGAAAGGTCCTCGGCCGCAAACTCCTCGAAGAGATCGGCACGCTGTTCACACCGGATACACTGCTTCGATGGCCCCGCAAGGGACATCGAGAGGCAGCAGAGCCGGTGCCGGGTGCCACGGCTTCCCCAAGTATACCACAATCTATGGCACGCGCAAGTGAAAAGGGCAAGTTTTTCTTTTTGTGCCGTTGCTCGCCCCGGCCCAAGCCGGTTCCCGGCACTTGAACATTACACCGGCGCACCATATAATCCCTTTGGATACCTCTTACGGTGGAGTTGGAATGAAACTCAGCGTCGTGATCCCGGCTTATGACGAAGAAGCTTCGATTGCCGATGTGATCGGGCAGATCAGGGAGACTCTCCAGGCCAACGGGGCGGAGTTCGAGATCATCGTCATCGACGACGCGAGCACGGATGCGACCGCTGCTCTCGCCGAGGAGGCCGGAGCCAGGGTCGTCCGCAATCTCGTGAACCTGGGCTACGGCGCGTCGCTGCGCCGAGGCATCGAGGCGGCTGCGCATGAATATATCGTCATTACCGATGCCGACGGCACCTATCCGGCCGACCGCATCCCCGACCTCGTGAAGCACCTCGACGAGGGCTTCGATATGGTCGTGGGCGCGCGGCACGGGAAGTATTACGAAGGCTCGCGGGTCAAGTCGGTCTCGCGGTGGATATTCAAGCGGATAAGCGAGTTCACCGTCGGCCGGAGCATCCCCGACGTGAATTCCGGCTTCCGCGGGTTCCGCAAGACGGCCATCGTGCAGGCTCTTCCGTATACCTGCGGCGGGTTCTCCTTCACTACGTCGATCACGCTGATCTTCTTCTCCTGGTATCTTGCCATCAAGTATATCCCCATCGAATACTACGAGCGGCAGGGGAAGTCGAAGGTGAATTACTTCCGCGATACGCTGCGGGCGCTCCAGACTATCTCGGAGGTGATTCTCCAATTCAATCCGCTCAAGATGTTCCTGATGCTGTCGTTCCTGCCGCTCGTGATGATGGCCGCATGCCTGGTGACGGCGATGGTGGCGGGCGAGAACCCTCTGCTGTGCCACCGTGCGCTGGGGATGGCGGTCATGTCGTTCCTCGTCGCCGTGCTCGTGTGGGCGATGGGGATGTTGAGTTTTGCGATCGAGCACCGGATGAAGTGATCAGTAAGAAGTAAGAAGTGATCAGTAAGAAGTAAGAAGTGAACAGTCAAGAATGATGATACTGAAAACTCAATACTGATCGCTGAGTAACGTGGGGCAGGCTTTTAGCCTGCCGATCAATTACGGCTGCCCCACATTTGTGGGGTTTGTCGCCGAAGCGTTGGAGGCCGAACATGCATCAGAAATGGACGGAAGTATTGATCGGGCTGTTTGTGGCGGTGGCGCTGGCGCTGGCGCTGTGGCTGATCGTGCAGATGGGCAGCCGTGTGTTCAAGCAGGACTACCAGGTGTCCGCCTTCTTCGAGGACGTTGCGGGGCTCGGCACCGGCGTATCGGTCCGCATGGCGGGCTACCGGATCGGCGAAGTATCCGATATCGAGTTCCTGCCGCCCGGCAAGAGCCGCGAGCTAGGCCTGGAGGGCGTCTGGGTCCGCGTCGTGATGGACGTCGACAGAAGCTACCCGATTGCGAGGGACGCCGAACTCCGTCTGAATCCACAGCTCGTGCTGGGAGAAGTCTATCTCGACATCTCCGTAGGCGATATCTCGCAGCCGCTGCCGAAGGACGGCTCGGGAGTGATCGAAACGGTCGTGATATGCAAGACGACCGTCGAGCAGGCCGTGGAAGACGCCATGGCCAAGATCGACCGCGTTGAGGGCCGCCTCAATACGTTCCTCGACGGAATGACCGACCTGCTGGACTTCCTGGCGAGCGAGGATATGCGCGAAGATTTCAAGAAGACAGTCAAGCACACGCGTAAAATCGCCGAGCGTGCCGCAAAGGCGATGGACGACTTCGATAAACTGATCGAAGACACCGACAGTATGGTCATCACCGGCGAGAACGCCTTCGCGCAGATCGAAGACCTCACCGTGATGGCTAACGAGAGTTTCACTCAGTTCAACCAAACCGCACTGACCATCGAGAGCAAGGCAACCGAGGGGATTAGTATCTTCCAGGAGGGAACGGGCGATCTGCGCAAAGCAGCGGCGGAATTCACCGGCCTGCTCGGCCGGCTCAACGATGCCGTCAAGAAGCGCGAGGGGTCGCTCGGCTTGCTGCTCAACAGCCCCAAGCTGCACGACTCCGTCGTCGATACGCTCCTGCGGCTGCAGGTGACAGCCGCGGCGCTCCAGCGTGCGGCCGCGCGAGTCGAGAATACCGCTGCATCGCTCGAGAAACACCCCAGCTCGCTCGTCTGGGGACGAACTCAGCAGCCTGAGCCCGTCACCGCCGGTGGACAGACAATAGGGCCTAACGACATCGGAATAGAATGACGGGTGTGCCACGGTCAACGGCCTTGCGTTGGCTGTGTTCGTCCACGTCTAAGCCTTGCTTGAACGTGCCACCCCGGGTGGGTTTCAGTGATCAGTGGCCAGTGATCAGTGTTCAGTGGCCAGTATCATCGTTCTTGACTGCTTACTGATAACTTCTCACTTCTTACTGTTCACTTTCTTCTCGGCGTTCAGCTTAGCAAGCTCGGCCTTTGCATCTTCAGCATGGGATGTGTCTTTGAAGCGCTCTTCGGTGGCGACCTGCTTGAGATAAGCCTTCGCCTTCTCAGTGTTATCCAGCTTCAGGTAGCAGCGTGCCGTCATCAGGAGGGAAGCGGCGCTCCACTGCGGGTATGCGTATCGGAAGTCGACTATGAGGAATTCCACGCGAGCGCCCTTGTAATCATTCTGCAGGTAGAGGCACTCGCCGAGCCCGAATTGCGCCTGCGCGGCGGCCTCGCCACTGTAACCGGCGATCGCCTTGCGGTATGCCGCGACGGCATCCTTGTAGGCGCCCTCCCGCTGGGCGCAGCGGCCGACTCCGCAGAAATTCTCGTGCACGTACTTGCCGTTGGGGAATTTCTCCGCCGCAGTCTGAAAGGCCTTCAGGCCTTCCGCCCACTTCTCGCGCCCATAGTTGCACTCTCCGATCCGCAGGTAGCATTTCTCGGCAAGTTCATCCGAAGGCTTGGCGTCGCTCAGCGCTTTCTCATACCGCTCGATCGCCTGCTTGAACTGCTTTGCCCGTTCGGCGATGCGGCCGAGATTGTATAGCGCTTCAGCCACGAACGTGCTGTCGGGGGTCTTCACGCACAGCGCCTCGAAGGCCGCCGCCGCCCGTGCGTCCTTCTTCAGATTGAGCCACGACCACCCGAGCTTGTAGTAGACCTTGTCGTAGAAATCAAGCCCGTCGATCGATGCGATAGTGCGGTACCGTGCCGCGGCTTCGTCGTAGCGCTTGCTGCGGTAGTCGAGTTCGGCGAGTTCATAGAGTGCGCTTGCCCTGATGACGGGCTTTGCGGCCAGCTTCGCAGCTTTCTCGAATGCCGGCGCCATTTTCTCGTCGTTCTTGAGTTTCAGGTAGTTCCAGCCGAGATTGTAGTATGCATCTGCGAGCAGCTTGGATTTGGGATTCTTCTCGATGAAACTCTCGAGTTCAGCGGCGGCCCCCGTGTATTTCTCTTGGGCGAAGAGCGCTTCCGTGATACCGAAATGGCTGCTGGGTGCCACTTCGCTGGCGGGGTGCAGCTTGAGAACCTTGCGATATCGGACGATGGCTTCGTCGAACTTCTTGAGCTTTCTGAGCTCTTCTCCGGCCCGATAGATCGCCTCGGCGGCCCTGGGGCTGTCGGCGAACTTCGCGGCGAGCAGATCGAATTGCTCGACGGCCGCCTGCGGCTTGTTCTGCCGCGACCTGACGGGTCCGAGCAGGTAGCAGGCTCGGTCGGCGAGCTTGTGACCGCCGTAGCGCCCGGCATAGGTCTGAAGGTGCCCGGCGGCGTCATCGAGCCTGTCGGTTTCGGCGAGGGCCTGCGCGAGGTGGAAGCGCGCATCGGCGGCCAGTTCCGAGGTCGGATACTTCCGCAGGAAGCTCTCGAAGTGCTCGGCGGCTGCTTCGAGATGTTGCTTCTTCTGCTGCTTTGCGGCCTCGCTTGCCTGCATCACGTCGGCGGCTCCGACGTAGTATGCAGCCTTCTCGGCGAAGGGTGAAGCCGCGTAATCATCGATGCAGTGCTTGAATGCATCGGCCGCGGCTTCGGGTTTCTTCGCCGCGAGTGATATCTCGCCGACGAGGAAGATTGCCTCGGGAGCGAGCTCGCTCTTCGGGTGCCCGGCGACGAGCCTGGCGAACGCCTTAGCGGCGGCGGCCTCGTCGTTCAGCTTCCGGCGGCACCAGCCGAGGCCGTACAGCGCATCGTCCACCAGTTCCGGCGCCTTGCCGCCCGCGAGGAACTCGGAGAATGTCTTCGCCGCCGCTTCGACGTGGCCCGCTCGGAACTGATACTCGCCCAGGTTGAATAGCCCCGATGGGGCCAGTTCTCCGTCGGG
>JAUWKK010000302.1 GCA_030614245.1 Planctomycetota bacterium
CAATGAAGTGCGCTACACTGCACTTTGAGGAAATCCGCAAGCACGGAGCAAACCAATGAGCGAAGCAGACAGCATCCATAGCGCGCTCGGCTATCGAACACCCGAAGAAGTCGCGGCAGAGCATCGCACCCTCGTTACGCGGAAACCGTATGTGTTTAGTGGGGTGCGCAATGCCGATTGGAAAGCGCGCCCCAGCCCTGAAGGAGCGGAAGAATGCCGGGAATCGGCAGGCCATGCCATACCCGCCCGCCTATGGAGGGGGCAGGCAGGCCTGCCCCACGGAGAGACGCTGCCCCTGCATGGCTGTGACTTCTGACTCATCCTGACTGGCGCTGCGAACTTGCTTTAGCAACTCAAAACCAATAAATGGCCGACGATGCATGACTCCCGCCACATAGGCCCGCCTCAGGCGGGCGGTTCGTCCCTTCGCGTCGGCTTGGCGCTGATCGTATTGATATGCTGCGGGTGCCGGATAGCCGGAGAAGGAACTATTGTGAACGAAGATGCCGATAAGAATGAGCGACCGCCCCGGCCGGCCGTCGCCGGCCTGCTCGGGCATTCGATCGAGGGTGATCCACAGAAGCACGTCTACAGACTGCTGCGGCATGGCGAGCAGCCGGAGGTGATCGCCACCGGCACGCTCGAAGAATGCGAGAAAGCCCTGCTCGTCAGCCTGAAAGAAGAATACGGCACCGGCAAGCCTAACCTGCCGTTCTTCACACTCGGCGGGAAACAGTTCTGGGCCGACGAGTTCGTCTATGCCGGCTGGCGAATCCAGCAGAATGTTTACACCGAGCACTATCGCCTGCTCGACCCCGACGACATCCGGCGCGCCTGGGGAACCTACGAAGCCTGCCGCGTCGCCTTCGAGGAACTCCGCCGCAAGGAGAAGGTCTCCCTCAAGAGCCGCCACCTGGTCGTTCTGGTTCACGGGATCATCAGGTCTAAGGATTCGATGCGGAGGCTGATCGGTGCGCTCGAGGTGGCCGGTTACGCGCCGGAGAGCATCAACTACCCCAGCACGCGTCGCAGCCTGGACGAGCACGCCGAGCAGATCGAGCGGATCCTCGATGCAGCGGAAGACGTCGATGCCGTATCGTTCGTTACTCACAGCATGGGTGCGCTGGTGGTGCGCGCGACCCTCGCCCGCCAGAGCAAATGGCGCGAGCGTATCAGGCTGCATCGCGTGGTCATGCTGGCCCCGCCGAGCAAGGGCGCCACGCTGGCCGACCTGCTGAAAGACTTCGTTCCGTATCAGCTCCTTGCCGGGCCATCGGGACAGGCGCTCACTCGCGAGGGTGCTGCGAAGCTGCCGGCGCCCCCGTGCAGTTTCGGCATAATCGCAGGCGGGCGCGGCTCCCAAGACGGCTTCAACTTCCTCATCCCCGGCGACGACGACCTCGTGGTGGGCGTGAACGAAGCGAAGCTCGCCGGCGCCGACGATTTCGCCGTCGTGCGGGTAGCGCATTCCTTTATTATGAACGATCCGGAAGTCATAAGAGCCACCGTCACCTTCCTGAAGACCGGAAGATTTGGTATAATGGATGAGGACAAGTAATAAGGGATATTGCTGTGGGGCGGGCTTTTCAGCCTGCCGATAAACCGGCAGCCTGCAAAGGCTGTTCCACATGCCGGGGCCGTTGTTGACCGGCGATTGCTGGCGGCTTGCCGCTGAATGAACGAGAGGACAAAGCAGTGAACGCATTTCCGATGACAACTGTTGGCGATTTGTCGTTGTCGAGGATGATCATCGGGACGAACTGGTTCCTCGGCTGGAGCCACACATCTCGCGCTAAGGACGCTTTCATCCGCGAGACGTTCGCCGACTACAGGAAGATCGCCGACGTACTCGAGGTCTTCTTCAAGGCCGGTGTGAACACGGCATTGGGGCTGGTCAATTCGCCTCTGTTCTCGCAGGCCGTGCGGGAGGCCGAGCAGCGCACGGGTGTGAAGGGCATCATCATCTCGACGCCCAGCTTCCCCACGGATGAGAACACGCCCGTCGATGGCTTCGACCCCGGCGAGGTCGATCGCATACTGGACGAGCAGGTCGAGCTTGGGGCTGCCATCTGCATGCCTCACACGTCCACAACCGACGTAATGGTCGACAGATGTACGCGCAAGATACGTAAGATGGACATCATCAGCCGCAAGATTCGAGAACGCGGCATGGTGCCCGGCCTGAGCACACACCTCCCCGAGACGATAATCTATGCCGACGAAACGGGATTCGACACCGAGACCTACATCTCCATGTATAACGCAATGGGCTTCCTCATGACCGTCGAAGTCGACTGGATCAACAGAGTGATCCACAATGCGAAGAAGCCGGTGATGACGATTAAGCCTTTTGCCGCAGGTCAGATACGCCCGTTCCAGGGCCTCAACTTCGTATGGAACACCCTACGCGACATCGACATGGTGACGGTGGGCACGATGACCCCGCGCGAGGCCGTCGAAGTCATCGAGATGTCGCTCGGCATCCTCGAACGCCGCCACACTGTCCCGGAGCTGCAGGTGACCAGGTCGAAGGCGACGCTGACCAAAGAGGATTGACACATACTTCTGTTGCCTCGCGGTCAACTCTCGAGAATGTCCATGCTGAGCCTGAGCGAAGCATCTCTTGCAGTTTGAACGGTGGCCTATATCGAGACCGCGATGAAGATTCTAATCAGCAACTTCCACAAGCAGGGCTTCGGGCAGATATCCTACGTGCAGTTTCTTGGAAAGCTGCTGACCGAGCGCGGGCACGAAGTGAGCGTCGCCACGCCGAAGGATAGCTGGCTGGCGGAACGCGCCGTTGAGATGGGCCTGCGCGTGGAGGACGGCTTCAACTTCTCGCCCGGCTTCCGGCCGATTCATATCTTCAGCGACCTTCTCGAGGCGCGGCGTGTTATTCGCAAGATTGATCCTGACATTATCCACGCGAACGGCTCGCAGGACCACTGGGTGATGGCGGCGGCGCGGCGCCTCTTCGGCGGCAGGGCGGCGGTAGTGCGGACGAAGCACAACAGCTTCCCGATGAAAACCCATGCGGCGAACCGCCTGCTGGCTCGGCGGCTGACCGACCGCTGGATAGTAGTGAGTGAGGCGGTGCGGCGGGACCTGCTCGACGGGCCGCTTTTTCCTGCCCGCCGAGATGGGGCCGAGCCGACGGTCGATACGATTCACAATGGGCTGGACATCGAGAAGTATCAGCCGCAAGACGCCCGCCTCAGCGGGCAGGGTCGCGTCGAGTTTGGGCTGAGCCCCGATGATTTTGTGGTCGGCACGCTTGGACGGATCACAAGGGCGAAAGGGCTGAACTACTTGATTGACGCCGCGGCGCCGCTGATAAGGCGTCCGGGGGCGAATCTCCGGCTGATGCTCGTGGGCTGGGGCGAAGAGATGGACAACCTGCGCCGGCAGGCTGAGGGGCTCGGCGTTTCAGAAGATGTCAAGTTCGCCGGGCTGCACGACGACGTGCAGCGGATGATAGCCATGTTCGATATTGGCGTGCAGGCGTCGATCGATTGCGAGTCGTCATCGTTTGCACTGAAGGAGATAATGGCGATGGGCGTGCCGTGCGTCTGCACGGATTTCGCGGGGAATGCCGAGATTGTGGGCCACGATGAGAACGGCCTGGTGGTGCCGCCGGCGGACGCGGAAGCACTGCGCGATGCTATCGAGCGGCTTTGGCTGGACGACGAGCTCCGCACGAAGTTCGCGAGCACCGCGCGCGAACGCATCAGGACGCATTTCTCCCCCGAAACCTGCGTGGAAGCGACGCTCGAGACGTATCGCAAGGCGATGGGAAAACCCGCCACAGCGGGTGGGCAGGCCAGAATCACGGGCGGGCAGGCGGGATAGTGAGCGTCAGCGTCCGGCACGTCCGGGAGAGGCCCCGTCTCTTAGCTGCGGAGCAGCGGCGCCATATAGGCTGGGGCTTCAGCCCCAG
>JAUWKK010000063.1 GCA_030614245.1 Planctomycetota bacterium
AAACCCAGTCCGTATCGCAGCCCAGACCGTTCAGCACGGGCACTACCGAGCTTATAAACGAAACTTCCATAAACGTCGAGGAGCGCAAGGGATACATGCACGTGCTCGGGCCCGGCGTGAGCGTGACCGACCTGGCATCGGCCCTCAACAAACTGGGCGTCACCCCGGGCGATATGTGCGCCATCCTGCAAAGCATCAAGCGCCAGGGAGCACTGCACGCTGAACTCGTGATCATGTAGAGGTGACCGATGGCCGATAGCAGCTTGTTACCGATAAGACCCGCGGCAGGTGGTGCAAACGATGTGCTCTTCGAGGCGATGAAGAAGAGCGCGGCCGCCGCCGGTAGCGACGATAAGCTGATGCAGGCCGCGATGGAATTCGAGGCCATACTCGTCACGCAGATGCTGCAGGTCATGCGGCAAAGCGTCCCCAAGAGCGAACTGCTTGAAGAGGACCCCGGCCGCGACACCTATTACCAGATGCTCGATATCGAGATAGGCAGGCAAGCGGCCCGCAACGGCTCCCTCGGCCTCGCAGAAACGCTCTACAGGCAGTTGGGCGGGAAAATCGAGCCGGCCGCCCGGGGTGGCACGTTCAAGCAAAGCTTGGACGTGGACCGAACGTCATTCTGACGTGCCACCCGAGGAAGGCATGAGCAGCGTTCAAGGGGTGAAAGATGCTTCGCTCAGAGCTCAGCATGACAGTGGGTCTTGGGCCAGGTCTCTTAATTGATCCGGCCGTCTCATTTAATACACGAGTGAGGGTCCAGGGTGAACACGACTGAGATAAGCGCAGAAGAACGGCTATTGAACGAGCAGACCGAACATCTGTCGCAGAAGCTCGACGAGACTGAGGACGTGTACACGAAGCTTCTGGCGCTGGAGAACGAGAAGCAGCGAGCGATCATCGACCGCGCCCCTGCGAAGGTGATGGAACTGCTCGATGATGAACGCGGCCTCGTTGCCCTGGCGACCGCGCTGGAAGGCGACCTGCTCGCGCTCCGCGACGAGATCGGCTCGGGCCTGGGCGACATACCGGCAAGCGGAGGCGAACCGATCACACTCCGCGAAATCGCCGAGGCGCTCGGGACGCCCAGGAGACCAGGTGACAGTAGAGCAGGTGACAGTAGACAATTAGAGCAGGTGAAAGTAGAGCAGGAGAAAGTAGAACAGGTGAAAGTAGACCAGGTGACAGGTGACAATCTGAATCTCTCGACTGTTCCACTGTTCAACTGTTCCCCTTTCCAAATTGCCGGCACGCTCGAAGACAAGAGGCACAATATCTTGCACCTGGCCACCAGACTCAGGAATGTAAGCCAGACGAACTTCCTGCTGCTGAAACAGTGCTCGACGCTGCTGGAAGAGATCATCCGCGGGGCCCTGACAGTTACGGGTGAAGACCCCGCCCCCAAGACTTACGGCGCAGCAGGCGGGCCCGCCTCCCCTGCCCGCCGTGGCGGGAACGGAACCGTAGGCGCCATGATGGACGTGATTGCAGGAGACTAGTAGAGCAGGTGAAAGTAGAGCAGGTGACAGTAGACGATCTGAATCTCTCGACTGTTCCACTGTTCCACTGTTCACCTTTCTAAAGATCGGAGACTAGACGTGGGGATATCTCTTGATGCGGCCCTGTCGGGAATGCTTGCGGCGCAGCGCTCCGCACAGGTGGCGGGCCACAACATCGCAAACGCCAACACCCCCGGCTATCGCCGCCAGAAAGTCGATCTGAGGCCCAGCTGCCTGGGGCTCGGCGTGGAACTCAAGAGCGTCACGGCCCAGCGCGACTTCTTCCTGTTCGAGCAACTGCTCGACCAGCAGGGCTCGCTGGCACACTCCGAACTCCTCAGCGAGCGCCTCGCCGAGATCGAAGCCGCTATCGGTTCAGACCCCGAGGCCGGCATCAACCAGTCGATCAACCGCTTCTTCGACGCCCTCAACGATGTGGAGACGAATCCCGACCAGCTGCTCGCCCGGGAGATGCTCATCCACAGCGCAGCCACGCTCGCCGAGAACATCTCCAGCACCTACAATCGCCTGGCCCGGTTCCGCACGAATCTCAGCGGGCAGTACAGCGAAAAAGTCACCGAACTCAATGAGACCGTCGAGCAGATCGCCGACCTCAACAACCAGATCCGAGACTGGCAGTACCAGGGCTTGGACGCCAATGACTTCATCGACCGCCGCGACGAACTGATAAGAACGGTCGGAAAGACAATGGGCGTTCAGGTGGTGCGCCAGGAGAACGAAACAGTCAACGTCCTCTTCGACGGGGGCATGCTCGCCACGGAGTGGGCGAGCTTCTCGGTGGAGATGGTTACCGTCGACGACGAACTCCGGCTGCGTCCTGAGAACGACACGACGACGTTCCGCATCAACGACGGCGAACTGGGGGCGATCGGCTATCTGCACAACGACCTCATCCCTGGATACCTGCACGACCTGGACGACCTGGCGGCGGCACTGATCCAGGCCGTCAACGCAGTACACGCGACCGGCGTCGGCCTCGATGGCAGAATGTCCACGCTCACCAGCAGCAACACGATCGCCGACGTCGATGGCAACGGCGACCCCGCCAATGACGTGCTGAGCTCGTGCGACCTGCCGTTCGACGTCACGGCTGGAACGCTGCGGATATCGGTCACTGATACGGCAACCGGCGAGGTGACGCAGACGAATGTGGCCATCGACCCCGGCACCGCCACTCTTGCAACTCTCACGGCAAAACTGGCGGCCGTCGCCCCCATCAACGCCGCCACGAGCGCGGGGCGGATAACAATCCTCGCCGAGCCCGGATACGGCTTCGACTTCTCACGCCGCCTCGATGTCAATCCGCCCGACCTGGGCACCGCCGTGATCGAGATCGGCGGCGTCTACACCGGCATAGACAACGATTCCTTCACCATGGTCGCCACGACCTCGGGCACTGTCGGCACGACCGGCAGCCTCCAGGTGACCGCTTTCGACGCCGACGGGAACGCGCTCGGCTCATACGACATCGGCAGCAATTACAACCCGGGCCAGTGGATCGACGGCCCCGAGGGCGTCAAGTTCACGCTGGCTGCAGGCGATATCACCACCGCTCAAGTCGTCAGCACCAATACCGACACGTTCGATCTGAGCGCGCAGGGCACGATCGACATCTCGGTCAACGGCGCCGCCGCCCAGACCGTCAACCTGAATAACGCCGACTTCTTCGACGTCTCGCAGGCATCGACACAGTCGGTGGTGGATGCGATAAACGCTCAGGCAGGATTGCAGGGAGCCGGATTCACCGCCTCGGTGACGGCGAACGGCGAGGTGCGAATAGACCCGGCTGTGCCCGGCGGCACAATCACGCTTGAAGACGGGGGCGCTCCGATTCTTGCCGCGCTCGGCCTGGCCGACGGCGACTACGTCGGAGGCGTCACCAGCAATGCGGGGCCATTCGATCTGACCGGCGGCGGCACGTTCATCGTCTACGACGACGACCCCGGCAAGACTACTCCATATACGATCGATTTGGACTTCGACGACCTCTACGACATGACGGCCGTGGCGGTGGCGGATCTCGCGGCAGTAATCGAGGCGCAGACCACCGACGTGGACGTCTCGGCCGTCGGCGGCAGTCTGAGGCTGGCTTCCGACGCGGTCGCGCTCGATATGTCGATTCAGATCACCGACGGCGGCAACAATCTGACCGACGCCATCGGCCTCTCGACGGGTCTGGCTCAGGCCGATCAGACGTCGTTCACCGTCAGCCCGAACATCGGAACCGACACGTCCGGCATTCTCGTGGCCCTGGGGCTCAACGGATTCTTCAAGGGAACCGGCGCGACCAACATCGGCGTGGATGACCGTATAACGAACGATCCGCGTCTGTTCGCCGCTGCCGTTGCCGATCCGCCCGGCGACAACCTCAACGTGGCCGAAATGTTGCGCCTCCAGCAGCAGATGACGGTCGGCGGAACGCAGACGTTCAACGAGGCATTTGCCTCGTTCATCGGCACGGTAGGCAACGATGCCGCTCAGCAGAACAACATTCATGATGCACAACTGGTGCTCGAAGAGAGTCTAATGCAGCGCATCCATTCGGTCTCGGGCGTCTCGCTCGACGAAGAGGTAGCCAACCTGATGATATTCCAGCAGGCGTTCCAGGCATCGGCGAGGGTGATGACGACACTGAACACGATGCTCGAGGCCATGATGAACATGTAGTCAGTGATCAGTATTCAGTGGCCGGTGGAAGAGAAGAAGTATCTAGTAGAGCAGGTGAAAGGTGAGCAGGAGAAAGGCGATAATCTGAATCTCTCGACTGTTCAACTGTTCCACTGTTCACCTTTCTAAAGAGTGGAGACGAAGCGATGACGATTCGCATGACGCGCACGGGGATATATCAGTATACGCAATCGATGCTGGCACGCACGACGAACGATATGATGAGCCTGCAGGAGCAGATATCGTCGCTCAAGCGCATCAATAAACCGTCGGACGATCCCAGCGGAGCCGCGCGCGCACTGGGGCTGCACACCACGCTCGATACTTACCGCCGGTACCTGGGCAACATGGAGCGGGCGCAGGGCGGAATCGACCACACCACAATCGTATTGCAGTCGATCTCGGGATACATCGTCCGCGTCAGGGCGCTCATCATGCAGGCGTCGAACCCCGGCCTCCCCCCCCACGTCAGAGCGGCTATCGCCGGCGAGGTCGACGGCATCCTGGGCAGTGTCGTCGACGACGCCAATGCGGCACACGAGGGACGATATATCTTCGCCGGCACCCTCTGCAGAATAAAACCGTTCGCCCCGAATATCGCCGCGGGGCCGGGCGGGAGCGTGACGAGCGTCTCTTACGAGGGCAATATCGGCGCGATCGGGACAACCGTCGGACCCGACTCGCGCGTCAAGGTCAACGAGAACGGCCAGGAGGTATTCATGAGGCAGGGCCCGGGAGAGGACCTCTTCTCGGTCATAGCGCAATCGCGCGACCTGATCGAGAACACGGAACTCTCGAGCACCGAGCGGGCCGAACAGCTCTCGGGCATGCTGGCGACGATCGATTCGGTGCATAACGACATGCTCGAATCGATGGGCCGGGTAGCCGGCCGGGCCAAGAGCCTCGAATTGCGCAGGAACCTGTACGAAGATGCCGAGATCGGCACCACCCGCGCACTCGCCGAAGTCGAAGACGCCGACATCTCGCAGCTTATTTACGACCTGCAGAGAGAGAAGACGCAGTTCGAGATGATTCTCGCAGCCAGCGCATCGATCCTGCAGCCCACACTGATGGAGTTCCTCAGGTAAAGGAGAGACGTCAGGCTTCAGACCTCAGACTTCAGACTTCAGACTTCAGGTACGAATTCTGAACTTATTCTGTATTCTCTTTCTTACCCTGAAGCCTGTGGCCTGTAGCCTGTAGCCTATGGCCTGGAGCCTGGAGCCTTATAAGGAGGGGGCCATGAAGATTCAGACGTTGCGTTTCGGAGAGATCGAAGTCCAGCCGGCGCAAGTCTTCGAGATGGTTCGGCCGCTGATCGGGTTCCCCGACACATCCTTCGCGCTCATCAGCGACGAGGGCACCGCCCCCGTCCAGTGGCTGCAATCGCTCACCACACCGCACCTGTGCCTGCCTCTCGCCGATCCGCTGGCGATCATGCCCGGATTCGACATCGAAATTCCGCGTGAAGAATGCAGCATGCTCGAACTCGAGCGGGCCCCCACGGAACAGGAGACAGGTGAACAGGTGACAGGAGACAATCCGAATCACTCGACTGCTCAACTGTTCCACCCTTCAACTGTTCTCATCCGGGCAATCGTCGTGCTCGATCCCGAGCCCAGGAACATCAGAGTCAATCTCAAGGCGCCCGTCGTCTTCAACGTCGTCAATCAGAAGGCCATTCAGATCGTCGCCGACAATCCCGATCTCCCTGTCAAGTACTACATCTTCGCGCAGAACCCAGAGCAAGAAGGCTTCAGACTACAGGCCACAGGCCACAGGAAGAAAGACCGAATCCGTACCTGAAGCCTGAAGCCTGGAGCCTGAAGTCTGAAGTCTGAAGTATCAAGCCTGGAGCCTTAGATGTTGGTGCTGACCCGTAAGAAGGGCGAAAGCATAATGGTGGGCGATAACATCGAGGTGAAAGTCCTCGAGGTTCACGCAGGCCAGGTCAAGCTCGGTTTGCAGGCGCCCAATGATATCCCGGTTCATCGCAAGGAGGTATACGAAGCTATCCAGCGCGAGACCCGCGCGGCCGCAGCTGCGCCGCCCTCGGCCGAGGATATCTCCAGAATCTTCCGAAAACGTGCAGAGGAGAACGAGTGATGGCTCCTGAAATTCGACAGTTGAACAGTCGAACAGTTGAACAGTCGAATGATTCAGATCGCCTACTGTCACCTGCTCTCCTTTCTCCTGATCTCTGCTGCCTGACCGCCGAGGCGGGACCGAAGACCAAACTCGCAGCAGAGCCGGCCGAGGCTAGGTTGCGCTCGCACGGTGACGAACGCGGCATCACCCTCGCATTGTGCATGATCGTCCGAGACGAGGCCGATAATCTGCGCGATTGCATCGGCCCGGTGTCCGGCTGTTTCGACGAGATCATAGTCGTCGATACCGGCTCGACCGACGAGACCGCCGAGATCGCACGCGAGCTCGGCGCACGCGTGATCGACCGTCCGTGGGAAGATGACTTCGCCGCCGCGAGAAACGCATCCATCGGCGCCGCGCTCTGCGACTGGATACTCTATCTCGACGCCGACGACCGGCTGGCTCCGGTGCAGGTCGGCGAGCTGAAGAAACTGCTCGACAGCGACGGGGCGACCGCCTGGCAGCTTCGCCTGGCGTCGGGCAGCATTTCCAGGCTGCCAATTTGCGAGCAGGCCCCCACAGAACAGCAGACAGGTGAACAGGTGACAGGAGACAATCCCAATCACTCGACTGTTCAACTGTTCAACTGTTCACCTGTCACTTCGTGGCAGGTACGCCTCTTCCCGAATCGCCCGGGAGTTCGCTTCACGGGCCGCGTGCACGAACAGATTGCCGATTCACTCCGGGCACTGGGCATCGAGATCAAACACGCGGACGTCACCATCGAACACGTCGGCTCTTGCGACCGCGACAGGCTTTGCAGAACTGCCGAGCGAAACCACCGGCTGCTCGAACTGCAACTCGCCGAAAGTCCCGACGACCTCGCTACGCTCTTCTACCTGGGCCGGTCTCACGCCGAGGCCGGCAGGTTCAAGCACGCAATAGCCGCGCTCTCGCATCTCGTGTATCAGAGCGATTGCCGCGAACTGGAGCCGGAGATATTCCAGTACGGCTTCCTGAATCTCGCCGAAGTCCTCCAGGCCGCCGGCAGATTGACGGACGCCCGCGGCAAGTTCGACGAAGTCATCAGCCTTTTCCCCGAGTTCGGCCTGGCGCACCTCGAACGCGGCGAATGCCTCCTCGCCCTCGCGGGGCAGCATTTCTGCCTGCCACTTAATCAGCAGCTTTCAGCCTGTCCATTGCTCGACGCGGCTGAGGACGACTTCCAGCGAGCGCTCGAGCTCGGCATAGCGCCTACCGATCTCACTCTCAATCTGGACGGGCTGATCTCGGCGATCCACACCGGACTCGGCCAGTGCCGGCGTCTCCGGGATGACCTTGCCGGCGCCGAGGCCGCATACCGGCGAGCAATCGACGCCTGCCCCGACGATCTCGCCGCAAAGCTGCTGCTGGGCAACGTGCTCTGCGACCTCGGCCGGCACGACGAAGCCGAACACTGCTACGATGAGTGCATCGAGCTTCACCCCGACTGCCTCGAAGCACAGTACAATCTGGCCGACAATCTGGAACGCGCCGGGCGGTTTGAAGATGCGGCCGAGGCATTCGCCCGGGCCGTCGACCTTCGGCCCGATCTCGCCGATGCGCATCTCAGGCTCGGCCATCTTTACTTCAGGCGAGATGAGTTCGCACGGGCCGCACGATCCTTCCGCAGGGCACGCCACGCAGACCCGTCACGAGCCGAGCCGCTGTTGGGCTGCGCTACGGCTCAGCTCGCACTCGATCATCCGTGGCAGGCGATGCAGGCTGCCAAGCTGGCAATGCTCCTGCCGGAGATCAGCGACGAACTGCGCAAGCACGCCGAAATGATAAGCACCGAGGCTGACGACAAGGTGCGGGGCGGTCTTACCGGGCAACTAATTCATAAGCAGGCCTGCCCGCCTGAAGATCAGGAGAAAGGAGAGCAGGTGACAGTAGACAATCTCAATCTTTCGACTGTTCAACTGTTCCACCCTTCACCTGTCCGACCGAGGCGGGCCCGAAAGCCTGCTCCACGGCGCAGTATATCGCTCTGCGTCATTAACGGCGATGACGCCGAGCGGCTTGCCCGCTGCATCAGGCCGGTCGCCGGCAGGGTGGACGAGATTGTCGTGGTCGATACGACCGTCGACGCCGAAATCGAACGCCTGTGCCGAGAGCTCGACGCACGGTATGTGCCATTCGAGTGGGCCGACGACTTCGCAGCGGCCCGAAACGAGGCCATCGCACAGGCCTCCGGCGACTGGCTGCTCTGGCTCGATACCGACGAGCAGATTGCCCCCGAAGAGCTCGAAAAGGTCCGCAAGCTGGTCGCCGGCGAGCCGGCCGCCTGGAAGATTCTGTCCGTCAGCTCAGACGACGGCACGCCGGCCGCCGGCCGTGGGCAGGCCGACCGGATTCGGCTGATACCCAACATCCCCGGGCTGCGCTTCAGCGGCATAGCGGCCGAGCGGCTCGATGCCTCCTTGAAAGAATGCCTGTTGCCGGTGCTTGAATCGGACGTCACAATTACGCACGTGCCCGACGGCGAACGGAAGCATCGCGAGCTGATCACGCGACTGCTGCGCGAGCGCATTCAGGCCGCTCCGGACGACTGCCTGGCCGCCGCACAGGCGGCAGGTGAACTGCGCGCCCAGGGGCAGATTGCAGCGGCCATCGAGACGGGCGTCAACGTGCTGCAGCGAACGCCGCTGACGGCGCCCGACCGCCGCGCGGCGCTCCGCCAACTCAGCGCCTGCGTCGAGATGCTCCCCGTCGGTACGTTTCCTCCGGCAGGCGTGAGGATACTGCTGGCCGAGCACTATTGCGTCGGCGGCCGCATCGGCGAGGCCCGCTGGCTGCTCGAGGCCCTGCTGGAAGCGCCCGGCGGGGTGGAACCTTCGGCCGTGCACTACTGGCTGGCGCGCTGCGGCTTCGCACAGGGCGCGATGAACGCGGTGCTGGAGCAGTTGGAGAACATCGGCGACGGCTCGCCGTGGGCGGCCGATGCCGCCTGCCTGGCGGGCATTGCCTGCGAGGACGTCGGGCGCGCAACAGCATTCCTCAAAAAGGCTGTCGAGATCGATCCGTCGATGGGCCCGGCTCACGGGGCGCTCGGCGATATTTATGGCCTGAAGCCGGACGACTCACCCGCCTGCCGGACGGGCAGGGATGCAGCCGAACTGCACTGCCGCAAGGCGATTGCGTGCGATGCAGGAGACGTCGGCGCGCACATCAACCTGGGCACTGTATTGCTCCGGGCGGGCCAGGCCGAGGCGGCTGAGCGGCATTTTACCATCGCCGCTCGGCTGGCGCCATCCAACGCCGGGGCTCTGAACAACCTGGGAGGCCTGCGGTTCGTGCGCAATCGCTTTGAAGAAGCCGCAGAGTTGTTCGGGCGCGCCGTGAAGCTCGACCCGACGAACGCGATGCTCCACCAGAACCTCGGCGCCGCGCTCTTCAAGCTGGCACGCTACGAGGAGAGCATCAGCAGCTACACTGCCTCTTTGAACCTCGCCCCGAGCCATTCCGACCTGCTGCTGGCCCTGGCTGAGGTTCACAGCGCCCGGAAGGACTACGGCTGCGCGCTTGAGATGAGCGAGGAATTCGTCCGCCGGGCACCGTTCAGTGCCCGCGGTTTCGTCAAGATCGCCGAATGCTACGAGGCAATGGACCAGCAGGCCGCCGCGCTCGCGTCTTATAAGTGCGCGGCACGGCTCGATCCCGATCTCAAGCAGGCCGTCGAGAGTGTCGAACGCCTGCGCAACGATATCGTGCGGAATGAAGATTTCGGAACCGTCGAGTAATCCCGCCTGCCCGCCGAGGCGGGTAACATGGCCACCAGGAGGCCGATATGCACCCGAAAGTTGCCTGCGTCGGCGTCGACGGACTCGCGTACCGATTCGTGAAGTCGCAGTTGCAGGAATTGCCGACATTTCACAGGCTGTTAATGATGGGAACCGGCGGCAAGCTGAGCTACGATGAGCCGAAGCCCACTTGCCTGAGCTGGTTGGACTTCCTCACGTACCCCAGCCCGCCAAGAAACCCGCCTGAGGGTGGCCAGGCCCGTTCGGGCGGCAAGGGCAAGTCCCGACCGAAGCGACCGGCCGGCAGCAGGCGAGAGAAATTCCTCTGGAACCTGATGGCCAAAGCCGGCGTCACCGTGTCCATCGTGAACGTACCGCTGCCGGTGGAGGCCGGCAGCATCCTCGGCGTGCTCGAGCCGCGCCCGTGTCCCTTCATGCTGCGGCAGGCCTGCACGCGCCCCGAGGACGTGCTAATGCTCGCCGAGGACAACCTGCGGCACGCCAT
>JAUWKK010000295.1 GCA_030614245.1 Planctomycetota bacterium
CAGGGCACAGATATTATGCGAACTGATTCCTGGGGCTGAAGCCCCAGGCTTTATCCCTTGGCCGCTACGCGGCCAGCGATCAGCGTGCATGCGATTAGGGTTGGAAACATCCATTGCCTCTGGAGCACGGTTGGCCAGCATACCCCACGATCTGGGGTAATACCCCCGGGTGAGTTTAAGGTATAGCCCAACTTCCGCATTTTGGGCCGATTCAGGTTTTTTTTTGCGTCTTTTTTCGGCCATTTTCGGGCCGCAATTGCCGTAAGTCCTTTCGCATCGGTCCGGGCGTTGGGGTTGGCGTCCGAATCGGCCACGCGCAGAGCCGTAAAACAGGGCCATGTTCAGTCGGCCGTGCATCCGAAACAAGAACGGAAAACGCGCCACACGTTGCGCCACGCGGCCCGACGAACACCAGCAGTTACTCCTTCAGAAGCTGCCCCTGAAACCGGCCGAGCAATTGAAAATCAACGATATGTAGTGGAAACCTTCCGGAATCTTTTGCTGGTCAATAAGGGCTTACGATGCCTCATGGCGGCTGACTGCGGAAGTTGGGCTGGAATACCGGCCGCGGGCCTGCCGGCGGGCAGGGAGGAAAGATCACTTGCTCTTCCGGTACCGACTGCTGAAGCGTTTGAGGAAGAATCTCTCGCGGAAAGTGAGGCCTTTGATGCCGTCGGGATGGCGATGGATCTTTTCGAGTAGCTCGTCCACGCGCATCCTGGCGTCTTCGCGGCTCCTCTCGCGACGATAGTACCAGCGACTCCGCTGTTCGGCAACCTTGCGGTATACGAGCCAATCGTAGCGGACGAAGAGCATACCGGTAAACAGCCCGCCCAGGTGCGCAAATGCTGCGATCCGGCTGCCGCCGCTGTACGCGATGAAGAGGTCGACCCCAGCAAGCACCCATACCAGGTTTCGCGCCCGAATGGGAATGATGAAGAACAGCAGCACACGCACGTTGGGATAGTAATAGGCAAATGCGGCCATCACACCCAGAATCGCCCCGGAAGCCCCTAAGACGGGATGATTGTAAGCGAGAGCCGTGTGGGCCACACCCGCCATCAATCCACTGAAGAGATACAGGCTGAGGAACCGCCTGGGCTGCATCACGGTTTCAACATGCGGCCCGAACGCGAACAGAACGTACATGTTGAACAGGAGGTGCAACAACACGCGCGGATCGTGCAGAAACATGTAGGTAACAAACTGCCAGACCGCTCCGCGTACAGCCAGCGGTGGAACCAGTGCAAACCACTGAGCGAACTGCTCAAACCGGTAGAACAGGTGCAGCACGAGTATCACGATGAAAACGCCCACGTTGATCGCAAGCAGGCACCCGACCACAGGCGTGAGACGCGCGCGGAATCCGGCCATGAAGCCGCCAGGGCGGAATTGTGGTCTTTCGCTATACCGATTCTGTCGCATTGCTCACCTGAAGGCGTTCGATCGGTCTCGCCCGGCCCGGCCGCAGCAGGCGGGTCAGGAACAACCCCGTCCGCCGTCGCTCATTTGGTCAGGATATGATCAGCTTTCCGGAAACATCATCGCTTCGGCAAATGCCGCCTGGAAATCGATGCGGTTGGCGAGCTCGATATACCGGCACTCCCTCGATATCCGTTCGGTATCGGCACGGCAGTGGCGAGCGGCGAGCACCATCTTCGCGCCGGTGCCGGCGGCGTTTCCGACGAAACGTATCTTCTCGGTAGGTATATCCGGCAGCAGGCCGATGCGCTTGGCCTGGCTGCGGCGGATGAAGTTCCCGAACGCGCCCGCCAGCAGCACGGCGTCCAGGTCGTCAACGGTCGCGTCAAGCTCGGCCAGCAGCGTTGCAACTCCAGCACTGATAGCTCCTTTCCCCAGTTGCGCTTCGCGTACATCCTTCTGCGTCAAGACGATGGGCTTGCCGTCGGGGCCGTTCCAGGCGAGGACGAATTCGGTTCCGGTTTCTCCCTCGATCAGCCGCTCACGCAGCGCATCTGGCACATCAGCGGGCAATTCGTCGGCCTTCTGCAGGCGGCCGGTCGGCTCGATTATGCCGCAGCGGAGCAATTCGGCTATGGCGTCGATCAGGCCGGTGCCACAGATGCCGCGCGGCTCGACGCCGCCGAGCACGTTCACCTCGACGTCACTGTTGATAACGACCTTGTCGATTGCTCCGACGGAGGCGCGCATCCCGAAGCGGATGCGTGCGCCCTCGAAGGCGGGCCCCGCGGCCGTCGAACACGAGACCATCCCCGCTTTCGAGCCGAGCACGATCTCGCCGTTGGTGCCGATATCAATCGCGAGGAGTAGGCGATCATCGTCGAGCATCCCGGCCGCGAGAATCATCCCGACGGTATCCCCGCCGACGAAACCGGCGATATTGGGTACACCGTGGATATTGCCGCCGGGGCGCATATTCATACCCAGATCGCGGGCCTTGATATTGACGGCCTCGCGAATGGCCGCCACGAACGGCATCTCGCCCAGGCTGCGGGGGTCGATCCCCAGCAGCAGGTGATTCATCGTCGTGTTGCCGCCGAAGGTTACTTCGTATACGCAGTCGGGGCTGATACCCGCCTGCCCGCAAAGATCGGCGATAATCTCATTGATACAATCGATGATGGCTTCCTGCAGTTGCCGCCGGCCGTCGGGCGCGTCGTTCGCGTGCTGGATGCGCGAGATGACGTCGTCTCCGAAGGCCACTTGCGGGTTCGTCCGCGCCGCTACGGCCACCTGGTGCCCCGTCGTCAGGTCGAGCAGCATTCCAACGACCGTCGTAGTGCCGATATCGAACGCCGCGCCGAACAGGCAATCAGTAGTATCTCCGGGGTCCACACCGATGATCTCGCGGCCCTCAAGCGCAACAGTAACAACAGATTCGCCCATGCGGAGCGCCCCAGGCAGCGATCTGACAATATCCAGCTCGGCCCAGACGCCGGCGACATTGTCGTCCAGGGCATCGACTAGGCGGTCGAAGTCTGAACGCTGGTCTTCGAGCGACGGCTGGGCCACGGAGACCGCCATCTTCCTGATGTTCGGATCAAGCCGCACTTCGCGGTCGACGCCGCCGGTGAGGATTTTCTGCTGGAACATCCGCGCCGGGTACGGGCTGCGGACGACGAGGTCGTCGAGCACCTTCGTCTGGCAGGCGAGACGGTAGCCTTCGTCGATTTCTTCCTGGCCCAGGCAGTCGAGCTCGGCCTGGGTCGGCTCAGTGGCATTTTTCATCACCTGCACGCGGCACTTGCCGCAATGCCCGGCGCCGCCGCAGGGTGTATCGAGGATGACGCCGGCTACCCCGACGGCTTCGATCAGGCTCGCGCCCGACAGGACATTGACGACTCGGCCCTCAGGCTGGATTTCGACTCTCAGTGATTTGCGCATATTGCTCCCGAATCAGTCATCAGTAAACAGTAAACAGTAAACTGGATACTGGATACTGAATAATACTGCCCGCGTTGTTACGTCTCTTCTATTTTACTTTCACTTCCCTGGCGGTGTCTTCGCCGTCATCGTCGTCGCTGAGGGCCTTGATCCTGGAATCGAGGATCGAGCGGACCGCCAGCAGGAACTCGCGATGCGACCTTCTCAGGTGCGTCTCCGTCTCGGAGCCGGCGAACATTCTCATCAGGCTGCACAATGGGCAGACAACCTTCTCCTGCTCAGTTTTCGCCATCGGACTCTCCTCCAAAGTAAACCTTCAGCAGATCGCCGTCCATTCGGGCCTCTGTCAGGTCACGCGATGCCAGGGCGTGCGGCAGTATCAGGTTACGCTTGAAATTGCGGATACGCACGACCAGCTCGTCGCCGCGCACCCATACACCGAGCCCGTCTTTCGACACAAACGGCAACCGCATCGAGAGCACATAACCGCCGTCATCCTGGCCGATGTTAACGGGCTTCTCGTCGACGAGCACGGCGGTCGGTTCGATATCGCTGAAGATCTCCTCGCCGAGCGAACGCAGCGCGTCGATGCCGACCACTTCGTCCTTGCGGAAGCCGGCCTTCAGCATCGGAAGCCCGGCGAATCCTTCCTCGATCTCCACCATGTAGCGCTGCTGTATCTCGATCCAGTTGCGAAAATACTCGCTCGCTGCTTCCGGCG
>JAUWKK010000175.1 GCA_030614245.1 Planctomycetota bacterium
CAGGGCACAGATATTATGCGAACTGATTCCTGGGGCTGAAGCCCCAGGCTTTATCCCTTGGCCGCATCGCGGCCGGGAATCAGCTTGCATGCGATTCGGGTTGGAAACATCCATTGCCTCTGGAGCACGGTTGGCCAGCATACCCCACGATCTGGGGTCATACCCCAACCGGCGCCCGATCTTGCAAACGGCGCCCTTCACCGCTATGATACGCACACACGTTTCACCGGAACCGGCCTGTTATCACGGAGCAACGAGATGTCGGATATGATGGAACGCATCGAGAAGGCGGCGGATGCAATCAAGGCTCACGGCGATGAGACTCCGCGGGTGGGCGTCATACTCGGCACCGGCTTGGGTGCGCTGGCGGAGGACATCGAGAATTCCACATCCATCCCCTTCGAGGAGATACCGGGCTTCCCCAGCACTACTCTAGCCGGGCACGCCGGACAGGTCACGCTCGGGCGTATCGCGGGGGTGAGCATTATCACGTTCGAGGGCCGCTACCACGCGTACGAAGGCCATTCGGTCGAGACCATCACACTGCCCGTCAGGCTGGCCAAGGCGCTGGGCGCCGAGATCCTCGTCGTCTCCAACGCTGCAGGCTGCCTCAATCCGCAGTGGGCTCGCGGCGACCTGATGATCATCGAAGATCAAATCAACATGATGGGGATCAACCCGCTGATCGGCCCTAATGATGACCGCCTCGGCCCGCGCTTCCCCGACATGTGCGCACCATACGATCCGGAGCTTCTATCCCTGGCACAGGAGATCGCCATCAAGGAGGGCATTAAGGCGCACCGGGGCGTCTACCTGGCCGTGACCGGCCCGAATCTTGAGACGCGCGCCGAGTATCGCTTCATGCGGATGATCGGAGCCGATGCCGTCGGAATGTCGACCGTGCCCGAGGTCATCGCTGCGGTACATGCCGGCCTGCGCGTGCTGGGCGTCTCCATTATGACCGATCTGTGCCTGCCCGATGCGCTCGGCCCGGCCAACATCGAGGAGATCATAGCCGTCGCCAACGCCGCAGGGCCGAAGATGACGGCAATTGTGCGCGAGGTCATCCGCCGGGCATAGCCGATGGCCGTGGAAAGAAGTAACCAGTCAAGAGCGATCATACTCATCACTGGCGTCTGGATACTGATCACTGACTCTGTGGTTTGAATCCTGAGTATCGAGAAATCACAATGACGACCGAAGACCTCAATCCCATCGAGCAACCTGTCGAAGAGCAGAGCCGCAGGCCGCGCCTGACAGGATTCGCGCGGGGGCTGCTTGTGGCATTTGCAGCGCTGCTGGTGACGGATGTGATTGCCGTCACGGTGCTGGCCGTAGTCAAACCAGAGCACGGCTGGCTGCCGCTTTTCCTGCCACTCGGCCTCGGGGTAATCGGGATGCTGGCATTCATCTGGGGGCCGAGGCTGCTGCCCTCGCAGGGCGAGTCTCTTGGCGAGATGATGACGACACGGCGGGTGTTCTTCAATCTCAGTATTACAGTTCTCTCGCTCAGCCAGTCTGCTGCCGTGCTGATCGCCGCCGGCTGCCTGGCTGCAATGGTGATTGCGCTGTTCGGATAGTTGCGGGTTCAAGAAAGGCAACCGCAGATGAACGGAGATGAACGCTGATTATTCAGAATCGGCATCTGTGTTTATCCGCTGTTTCATCCGGAGCCATTGCATTTATCGAGGAATTTCATGGCAGAAATCGTCGAGACGAAGCTCTCCAATGGCCTCATGATCCTGTCACAGGAGGTGCATTCGGCACCGGTGGCCTCGTGCTGGGCATGGTATCGCGTGGGCTCGCGCAACGAACAGCCGGGCATAACGGGCGCCTCGCACTGGGTCGAGCATATGCTCTTCAAGGGCGGGGCCGAGTTCGCCAAGGGGCAGATTTTCAAGCAGGTTAACAAGAACGGCGGCGTGCTCAACGGCCAGACGTCTCGCGATTTTACTACGTATTTCGAGACGCTGCCGGCCGACCGCCTCGACCTCGCGCTGCGCATCGAACGCGACCGCATGACCAACGCCGTCTTCGATCCCGCCGAGTTCGAGGCAGAACGCACGGTGGTCATAAGCGAACGCGAGGGCATCGAGAATGAACCGATGTTCGTCCTCAACGAAGACCAGCAGGCGACGGCGTTCCGCGAGCATCCGTATCGATGGTCGGTCGTCGGCTGGAAGGAAGACCTGCGCTCGATGACGCGCGACGACCTTTACAGCTATTACAGGCGGCACTACAACGCCGCTAACGCCGTGCTCGTAGTTGTGGGCGATTTCGAGACGGCCGAGCTTATCACGCGCATCGAGGAGCTCTTCGGCGACGTTCCAGCGGGGGAACAGGCGGCCGACGGTCTCCCCGCTGAGCCGCCGCAGATCGCCGAACGCCGAGTCGTGCTGCGCCGGCCCGGGGGCGCGGCTTACGTGCTGCTGGGCTATCATTCGCCGCCCGCGGGCCACGAAGACAGCTACGCTCTGGGGGTGCTCGATACGATTCTCAGCGGGGCGAAATCAATGGGCTCGGGCGGCGGCTCGGGACATCGAACCTCGCGACTCTTTCATGCTCTCGTCGAAGCCGGGCTCGCCGTCGACGTCGGTTCGGCCTACCAGGCATCGAAGGACCCTTTCCTGATGCATGTCTGGTCGACCGTCCGCGAGGGCGTGAATATCGAGAAGGTGGAGCAGGCTATCCGCGACGAGCTGAAGAAGACGGCCGACGAGCACGTTACGGCGGAGGAGCTCGGCCGGGCTGTGACGCAGATACGCGCGTCGTTCGCGTACAGCGGCGACGGAGTAACGAGCCTCGCCCGCCGGCTGGGAGCAGTCGAGATGACTTCAAGCTACAAGCTGCTCGATACGTTCATCGACCGCATCGAGACCGTAACCGCCGCCGACGTGCAGCGGGTGGCGCAGAGCTACCTGAGACCCGACAACTGCACGTTCGGCTGGTTCCTGCCCACCGGCGAGCCAGGCGGCTCGGGAACCGCCGTCGCGGGCGGGATCAGGGTGCCACGGTCAACCGCCCTGGGTTGGCCGTGCTCGTCCCACGTCCAAGCAGTGCTTCACGTGTCAACCCGGCACAATATGGCGCCGGACATCGAACGCTTCTCTGTCTTCCATCTTACCCCGCCCGCGCCGCGATTGCCCTTCATCAGGAAGTCTCTCGATAACGGTGTCGCAGTGATAGCCTCGGAGAACCATGCGAGCGCGACGACTGTGATCGTCGGCAGCTTGCCGGCCGGTGCGATCTGGGCGCGCGCGGGGCAGATGGGGGTGAACCGGTTCACGTCCGGCGTCATCCAGCGCGGGACCGACACGCGCTCGTTCAACCAGATATTCGCGGCCTTCGATTCTTGCGGAGCATCGATGAGCGTTCGTTCGGGCCGGCACACGGTCGATTTTGCCATCAAGTGCCTGGGCGACCGATGGCGGGAGCTTTTCGGCGTGCTGCTGGACGTGCTCCGGCAGCCGGCCTTCCCCGAGGATCACGTCGAGAAGGTGCGCGGGCTGATCCTGACCGAGCGCAGCGAAGACGAGGACGATACGGGCTTTGTGGCGATGCGTGCGCTGCACCGGCAGCTATACCCGGCGGGGCATCCATATCATCATAACGTATCCGGCGATAAGGAGACCATCGCCGCGATGACCCGCGCCGACCTTGCGGCGTTCCACAAGCGGCACTACGGCCCTGACGGGTCGATCTTCGTGATCGTGGGCGACGTCGATGCGCAGCGGGCAGCGGATGCAATGGCGGGGGCGATAGCCGACTGGCAAGCTCCCCCGCGCCCCGCCCAACCGGCCCTGACTGCCGAGCATCCCAGTAAACCACAGCGTGAAGACATCGAGATGTCGAACAAGATGCAATGCGACGTCGTCCTGGGCTTCAAGGGCATCGCCCGATCTCACGAGGACTACATCCCACTGCTCCACGGCACACAGATCGTCGGTGGAATGGGGCTGATGGGCCGCCTCGGCGATAACGTCCGCGACCGCCAGGGATTGGCCTATTATGCATACGCTTCGATGGATGCCTCGCCCGGTGAGCTGCCGTGGATCGTCCGGGCAGGCGTCAATCCGGCGAACGTCTCGAGGACGATCGACAGCATTCGTGATGAACTGAGGCGCTTGCGCGACGAACCGGTGCTGGAAGACGAGCTCGACGACGTAAAGGCGTATCTGACGGGCGTAATGCCGATACGCATCGAGACGGCTGCCGGCCGCGCCCGGATGCTCCACAGCATCGAATTCTTCAAGCTCGGCGGCGATTACCTCGACCGGTATGCAGACATCATCAACGGTGTGACGGTCGAACGGATTCAGAGCGCGGCTCAGAAGCATATCAATCTCGAGAGCTGCACTATCGTCGTCGCCGGCCCGGAAAGTAAATGAGCGGACCGACGGCTTGAGATAACGAATCATTTCACATGACCGCTACTTTGTGCGTGAGGAAGATCGTCTTCACCGACAACAGCATCCTCAAGATGCAGTGAGGGAGCGAAAGAAATTCACAGAAATAACCCTTGACATGCAACGAGCATATGGTATTATAGAGTAGGAAACCGACGTCCTGGGGTAAGACGATGGTGAACCGGCACATATCATCCGCAATATCCACTGTATCCACTCCACTCAAGCGTCGATACTTCCCGACGGGGGCAACGGCTCTGTAAGGGCCACGATACAGGAGACCACGTAATGGCGAAGAAGGCAACGAAGAAGGCCAAGACCAAGGTTAAGAGCGTCACGGCCAAGATCATGCCCGGGTCGATCAGCACAATAGAGCCGACCTATAGCAACTTCGCGCAGGTCCGCGTCGGCCCCGCTGATACCACCCCAATCTTTTGCCAAGTAGTGGCGCCGGATGAATCCGACATGCCGGCTGTGCGGAAGAAGGGATATGTTGACGCCGAGTCCAAGTCGGTCATTATAATGCCAACGATTATCGCACAAGCGCTGGTCCAGGCCATGCGATCAACGATCCCGGACGCCGAGGAAGAGTGAGGACTTCGGGCGGAACCACTTGAATGCAGCACCAGCCGAGGAACTGGTTATGAAACTCCCGAGCGAGAGGACGATCCTGCGCAAGATCAAGTTCATCCTCGATAATGCAGTCGACCGTGAACTGTTCACGGTCGAGTGGTCGCGAGCATGTGCGCGGGCCTTACATGGCCAATCCCACGAGAAGTTGGTCCAACTCCTCGAAGAATGGTATGCCACCGCCGAAACCGACGCGATACCGGGTGCGAGAGAAGCCATCTTCAAGGCTCACGCTCAGAGACTCAGCGGCCGACTGAAAGCCACGTGCCGCCGACAGCCTGTGCCCGGCCCCAGTGAATGACGGAGGGTTCATGCCACGGAAGAAGAGAACCTCCAAGAAGCCCGGGCAAGCTCAAACCGCACACGAGCAACAGAAATGGAAGGTCTGTACATATCCCCCGTTTGACCGGTTCTTTCAGAAGAACCCGCATCACATACCCAAGCGCAAGCAATTCCTCGATGATGTCCAGCAGGATCCATACACCAGCAAGACGATCAAGTTGAAGGGATATCCTGACGATACATACCGCTATCGTTCGGGAGATGTCAGAATATTCTATAACATCGACAAGCCTGATCGGGCGGTCCACGCAATGCTGGCTGTCCTCCGCAAGAATGCTTATTAGAGCAAGCAGCCGACACCCGCATGAGCTACCACAAACTTGACAGAGGCGGCCGGCAGATCCTCGGCAAGTCCAATAGCCTGCAGCCTGAAGCCTTTTCCCCACTGTGCGCAGAATTGTGCGCAGATACAAACCGCGTCGCGATTCGCCGCCATTATGCGGCATCTCGCAGCCTGCGCCGAAGATTAGAAATAGCAACGCTTTACGCCGCCACCGCCGTCAGCCGCCGATTCGCAGAAATCCCCTACGGCTTGAGAGCACGAATCTTCACTGCCAGGAAACCGGAATTGTCCGAAGTGGTCCGGCCGTTCGACATGCGCCGTCTTCTCATTATCTGTGTTCATCGGGTGTCTGCCCGCCTCAGGAGGGCCATGCCGTAGGTAGGGGCGGACAGGGCCGTGGGCTGTCTTATTACGCCCTTTCAGGGCTTGTGCAGTTTCCCGCTCCGGACCCACGGCGTTGCCGTGGGCTGTTCTACTTCGCCCCTTGCGGGGCTACAAGCCACCGTTAGGTGCCACCGTCAACCGTTCCTTACGGGGCCGTGACTGCCTGCCTGCCTACGGCACGGTTCCCCTGCTATCAGCGCCCGGAGCCGTCACGTCAGCCTTACCCACAGCGTTCCCTCCGCACGCGCCTGCCCCACGGACAGATGCCGCCCCAACGGGGC
>JAUWKK010000319.1 GCA_030614245.1 Planctomycetota bacterium
AGTTTGAACTGGATAACGGCAGGTTCCCGGACGCGCTCTCCGAATTGTATCCGCGGTATCTTCCCGATCTTCAGGTCTTCGTCTGCCCGGGGGCAGGTTCGAACGTGCGTTCGGCCGGCGAGATCGACGCGCTCGGCAGCTATTGCTATCGCCGTCCCGCAGCAGGGGCCGACCCGGCGACGACGATGCTCGTCTACGACCGTTCACCCGAGCATCACGGCGGGGCGGGCTGCTATTGCCTCTATCTCGACGGCAAGGTGAAGATGGTGCGGAGGTAGTGTCTTTGTCAGCTCCTATCCCACGGCGTTGCCGTGGGCTGTTCTACTTCGCCCCTTTCGGGGCTGCAAGGGGCTGCTCTACGGACACCGAGCAGGTCGAGAACGTTGACGACGAATCGGACTTCGACAACGACATCTGCTTCGCCTCGCCCCGCTCGACCCCGAAACAGGCCTTTACAGTCGCGGCCCGAAGATGTATCATCCCGCACTGGGCCGCGACTTGCAGCGAGGCCCGTCCGGGCCGGTGAGCGCTTACGACATCGATGGCCTACCGCATCAGACACCCGGCCACTTGGCACCATCCCAGCAGTAAGTGCAGAGCTTCTCCTTGGGCAGCCCTACCGCCTCGACCAGATCACCCAGCCGCTGGTACCGCAACGATGTGAGGTTCAGCCGTCTGCGGATGCACTCTACCATTGCAGCATATTTGTCGGAGTCAGGATCGGCGTACGCATCGAGGTCCCTGTCGGCAACTCCCTCGAGCTCCTTGATGGCTCTGCGGCCGGCGAGGTCCAGTTCGGAACGCGAGCGCGAGAAATTGAGAAACTTGCATCCGAACACGAGCGGCGGACACGCCGGCCTCATGTGGACTTCCTTCGCGCCGTAGTCGTACAGGCGCTGAACGGTGTCCTTGAGCTGAGTTCCGCGAACGATGGAGTCCTCGCAGAACAGCAGGCGCTGGCCCTCGATTAGCTCTCGAATGGGTATGAGCTTCATCTTGGCGACGAGGTCGCGGGTACGCTGGTCCTGGGGCATGAAGCTCCTGGGCCAGGTGGGCGTGTACTTGACGAACGGCCTGCGATAGGGAATGCCGGCCTCGTGTGCGTATCCCACTGCGTGTCCGGTCCCGGAGTCCGGCACGCCGGCCACCACGTCCACCTCGATGGTCTCGCCCCGCGCCAGGGCCGCTCCGCAGCGGTTCCGGACCACCTCAACGTTGATATCTTCGTAATTCGAGGCCGGATAGCCATAGTAAACCCACAAGAACGTGCATATCTGCATCCGGTCGCCAGGTGGATTGACCTGCTCGATACCCTCGGCGGTAAAGCGGACGACCTCGCCGGGGCCGAGCGACCTCTCGATCTCAAAGCCGAGATTGGGGAATGCGCACGTTTCCATGGCCGCGGCCATGGCGCCGTCCTTCCTGCCGATGATGATGGGCGTCCGCCCCAGGCGATCTCTGGCAGCGTAGATGCCATCATCGGTCAACAGGAGCATCGAGCAGGAGCCCTCGATAGCTTCCTGGGCATTGAGTATGCCTTCGGCAAAGGTCGTCTCCTGGTCGATAAGCGTCGCGACGAGCTCTGTGGGATTGATTGTGCTGCCCGACATTTCGGAGAAATGAGCGGATCGCCCGTTGAACGCTTTGTCCGCCAGTTCCTTCCAATTCTGGATCGCTCCGACGGTCACAAGGGCGTAGATACCGAGATGCGAACCGATAATCAGCGGCTGGTCGTCGAAGTCGCTGATCACGCCGATGCCCGAGCGGCCGTGCATCTTCGGGATGTCGTCCTCGAATTTCGACCGGAACTGAGCGTTCGTGATGTCGTGGATGAACCGCGTGAAGCCGTCTGAGTTCCTGATAGCCAGCCCGCCGCGCATTGTGCCCAGATGACAGTGGTAGTCAGTTCCGTAGAACAAGTCTTGAACGCAGTCATCTGCCGATGCAATGCCAAAAACACCGCCCATTCCGACTCCCTATCCAAGATATCCCGGTTGAGCAACTCGTCCCACAGCCTGTTGTGGAAGCTCTCGATGCGGCCGTCTCCGACGTAATGCTATAGCTCTTTGACGTAGATGCACTTGAACTCGACGGGATCTCCGTGCCGCTGCAGGCCGATCGGGCTCTGCTGCGCCTTGTCCTTCAAGACGGCCTGCGAGATCACCTCTTTGCCGTTGAGAATAACCGTGACGCGGTTGTCCTTGACGGTGACCAGGAAGGTGTTCCATTCGCCGACGGCGCGGTCTTCTCGTGAGCTCGGTATGTACTGGCGGCGCTCCGCGTCGTTCCTGGCTCTGCCACGATGTTCCCACATCTCGCCTGAGCCCATCGCCCACGTCCAGATGTTGAGCTGTTTGTCGCCACGCACGAAGACGCCGCTGTCGGCCTTGCGCGGCAGCCGCCAGTCGACCCTCAGCATGTAGTTGCGGTACGACTTTTTAGTGTATAACGACCCGGCGCGCCCGTCGTAGCGGATGATGCCGTCTTCGACGACCCAGTGTTCCTTCTGCTGGTCGGCGCCCTGCCAGGCGCTGATGTCCTTGCCCTCGAACAGCGGTGTCCAGCCCGCCATCGGGGCGAGTTCTGCCCGGTCGGGCAGCGGCTTGCCCGGCGAGAAGTCGGCCTTCAGGTCGCCGGTCGCGAACTGGATGCCGTCGAGCAGGTGGCGGAGGAACTTGGGATTCTCGAATGTTGCCGGCTCGTGCCCCAGCGACGTATAGAATACCCGCCCCTCGCCGTACGGCTTGACCCAACTGACAGGGTAGTCCCCATCGAGACGGTCGGCGGTCATGCTCTTGGGCGCCTTGGATGTGTCAACGCTCAGGAGCACCTGCACGGACTCGCGCGAGTAGGGCGCTGTGAACGCGTAGACGTCGTCCCGGATCGTAAATCCCGCCCCGCCGAACGCTGCGTTCAGGGGGTGCTTCGGCTTCTCGACTTTGATCGGAACGCTCTGGTGGGCGTACCACACGTGGCCGTGGTGTGTGCCGCCGATCATCTTGTTGTACTCGGGCCACCCCAGGGCGGTGCATGTGGCGTTGTGGATGCCGACCAGGCCCTTACCGCCCTTCACGAATTCCAGCAGCGCCTTCTGTCGCGCTTCGAAGACCGCCTTCTCGCGCTCGTTCATATCGCGCGGGATCCTGAAGAGCTTGCCTTCGAGGTACACGTTGGCCAGGATGATCGCATCGAATTGCTTGAGATTGTCAGCGGAGATCACGTTAGGATCGCTGGTGACGGGTGCCTTGAAGGCGCCGGTCTTCTGTCCAATCGCGGCCACGGCCATTGCACAGTATGGCGCCGACTTATGCGGTACGAACTTCATCCCCGCTGTCTTCCGGGCATTGGCGAGGTCCTTCGCAGACTCGGTAAGAACGAGGATCTTTCGGGCCTTGGCCGGCTTGGCCGAGGCTGCAGGTGGCGCTGCTGCCCGTATCCTTGCGGCTGCGCCATCGGTCACGAAGGAAGAAAGCTCCTCGGCCTCTGCGCGGCAGAGCGCCAGGAGGATGATGGCCAGCGTGATTGCTATCCACCGGGAATAATGTCCTGTCTTCATAGCGGGCTCCTTTCTATTGTGGCTACTGGGGTTCGCAGACGTCTCCGCGGATGTTAGCGCCGAGCGCAGGGCGAGTCTAG
>JAUWKK010000297.1 GCA_030614245.1 Planctomycetota bacterium
CGACGCCGTCGACGCAGACCGGATTTACTTCCGGGAGCGCCGGCATCGCGCGCGCCGGCATCCGGCCTAGTCGGCCTCCGGCGAGAATCACGACGGTTCTGACCTGTAGGTTGGGTGACCCGGCGTCTAGCTTGTGGTGCCAGCGTATTCCTCCGGGCTGGATGATCGGCTCGATCGGCCGTGTGTGCGAGTTATCGCCGCCGAAAACGGGCCAGTCGTCCGGATCCTGCGGCTTTCGGATCGGCTTCTGTTCAATCGGGCCCGCGAGTTCCGGCCCGAAGAATTTGCGTATGAGTTCAAGGACGCGCCCGGCTTCTTCCCTGCGGCCGAGCGCAATGCTGCAGATCGCCGTCTTGCGCAGAATCGGCGCCTGCGACAGGTTGGTATCCGGACACCTCAGCAGCAGTCGCAGGAAGAGCGACCGCGCCTCGGAGAACTCGCCGCGTTCGAGGTGGATGTCGCCCAGCATGGCGAGGGCGTCGTCGGCATACGACGAAGCCGGGAAATCCGCCACCCGCCCCAGCTCACCCTCGTCGCGCCGGCTGACAGCGCGGCCCAGCAGCTCCGCCGCAACAGGGTCGTAGACCGACCGATATATCTCCCTGGCCTCGGGCGGCATCAGGGCGAGCCTGATACGCGCGTATTCACTGACGGGAATGTAAACATCATTCGCAACCGGCCAGTCCTTGTCCTCGCTGGCGTCATCGTCCCCGCCAGAATCGCCGGCAGGTCGGAGCTCCATCAACTGGATGAGTCGCTGCCAGATATCGAGTGCTTCGCGCCAGTTGCCGCTGCTGGAGAGCTTCAGTGCCCGCTCGACCGAGTTCCGGGTATGCTGCGATGGCTCATCGACGAGACTCTGATAGCGAGGCTCACGAGGCTGGCCGGCGGCGCGCAGTTCCGGCGCGCGATCGGGAAAAAGCTCGCGCAGTTCCGACAGGAGCTTCGCCCGCGGCGCGGGATCAGCCCCTGCGGCCGAAACATCCACAACTCCCATGAGTATAACCAGCAGTAGACAGATAGCTGCCATTGGTTCTTCCCATAATGGACATTACAAGCATGGCCCTTGCACACGCTTATTATATTATAAGTCTACCCGAAGTCTGGTTCAGTGTCAATTTCCCAGCGGGAGGAAAACATGATGGCCGGGCAGGACGGGCGTTTTTCCTTGACTTGCAGTTTTTCCGAAGGTAGCATTATAGAAGATGTGGGCTGTGCCTTTGTTGGCGATGCATGCCCGCAGCGCGAAGGCTCGCATAGTGGACGTCCTTGCATCTGATGCAGATATGATGTGGAGCAGCCTTTCAAGGCTGCTCATTGATTGGCAGGCTGAAAGCCTGCCCCCGTTCTGCCTGTGGCTTAAGAGGATACGATGCCCAACACTTGTGTAGTTGGAATGCAGTGGGGCGACGAAGCGAAGGCTCGCATAGTGGACGTCCTTGCCGCTGATGCGGACTTGGTAGTCCGATACCAGGGTGGAGCCAATGCCGGCCATACCGTTATCGTCGAGGACGAGAAGTACATCTTTCATCTCGTCCCCACAGGTATCCTCCATGCCGGCAAGACTTGTGTAGTCGGCAACGGCCTGGTAGTTGATCCCAGGGGCCTGCTCGAGGAACTGGCCGATCTGCGCGAACGCGGCGTCGACGACGAGGGCCGCCTGTGGCTCAGCTTGCGCTGCCAGATCGTCATGCCCTGGCACCGGGCGCTCGAGGCCGCGGCGGAGGCCGCGCGCGGAAGCGAGAAGATCGGAACTACGCTCAGGGGCATCGGCCCGTGCTACAGCGACAAGATCGCACGCACCGGCCTGCGAATGGCCGACCTCATACGACCCCACAACCTCCGGAAGATCATCGACGGCAAATTGGACTTCGTCAATCCCGTCCTCACGAAAGTCTATGGCGCCGATCCGCTCGACGGCGACTCGATCTACAACGAGTATGCCGCCATCGGAGCGAAACTCAAGCCCATGGCCTGCGACACCATCAAGCTGCTCAACGATGCGGTCAGCAGCGGCAAGTCCGTGCTGTTCGAGGGCGCTCAGGGCTGCTTGCTGGACATCGATTTCGGGACGTATCCGTATGTGACGTCGTCGAACACGACCGCATGCGGCATCTCGCCGGGCACGGGGCTGGCGCCTAAGCACATCGACCGCGTTCTTGGTGTGCTGAAGGCCTACTGCACGCGCGTTGGTGCAGGGCCCTTCCCCACGGAACTCGTGGAGCAGCCTTTCCAGGCTGCTGATTCATTGGATTGGCAGGCTGAACGCCTGCCCCACATTGGCGCACAACTGCAAACGAAAGGCGGCGAGTTCGGGGCGACTACCGGCCGACCGCGAAGGTGCGGCTGGTTCGACGCAGTCGCCGCACGGTATACCACCACGCTCAACGGCGCCGATGCCGTGGCGCTCACAAAGCTCGACGTCCTCTCGGGCCAGCCGGTCGTAAAGATATGTAACGCCTATGAATGTGACGGCGTTCGCTACGAAGGCTATCTGCCCGCGACCGTGGACGAGCTTGACAGGTGCGAGCCGATCTATGAAGAAATGCCCGGCTGGCAGGAGGAGATCAGCGATGCGCGGACATTCGAGCAGTTGCCCGCCGCCGCGCAGGCTTACGTCAGCCGCATCGAGGAACTCATCGGCGTATCTGCTGAGATGATATCAGTCGGCCCCGAACGCGATCAGTTGATCATCAGGAATGGCGGGTGGCACGTTCAAGCATAGCTTGGACGTGGACCAAGCACGGCCAACGGATGACCGTTGACCGTGGCACCCAGGAAATATGGAGCCTGAAAACGGCGCCGCCTTGCTGATACATGCCTTCTTTGAAGGAGCCACAACGTCCAGTGACGGACACGAGGTCGGAATCGTCTGAAGAGCCTCCGGGGAACCTGCCCCGGCACATCGCCATCATAATGGATGGCAACGGCCGCTGGGCACGTGAACGGGGCAAGACGCGGATCACGGGCCACCGGCAGGGCGCCGAATCTGTTCGTGTCGTCACGACCGCCTGCGCCCGAAAGGGTATAGGTCAGCTTACGCTCTACGCATTCTCCACCGAGAACTGGAAGCGCCCGAGAAGTGAAGTCAGCGCGCTGATGCGCCTGCTGAAGCGCTATCTCGCCGCCGAGCGCGGCACAATCCTCGACAACAACATACGCTTCACCACCATAGGCCGCACGCAGGACCTGCCCGAAGCGGTCCAGGAGGAACTCCGCGAGGTCAAGCGCCTCAGCATCGACAACTCCGGCATGGTGCTGTGCCTGGCGCTCAGCTATGGCAGCCGCCGCGAGATTACCGATGCCGCGCGCAAGCTGGCAATCGACGTGAAGGCCGGTAAACTCGACCCCGACTCGATCACCGAGGACAGCTTCGCCGACTACCTCGACACCGCTGGAATGCCCGATCCGGACTTAGTGATACGCACGGCCGGCGAGATGCGGCTGAGCAACTTCCTGCTCTGGCAGGCATCGTATGCCGAAATATACGTGACTCAGACCTACTGGCCCGATTTCCGCGAGGATGAACTCGACAAAGCGCTCGATGCCTTCGCCAAGAGAAAGCGGAAATTCGGCGCAGTCGATCTAAGAACATAACAAACGCAGCGTGATTTTATGACAGAAAAGGCAACCGGAGGGCCTGTGAAAGACTCGGTCCGTCACGGGCCGCGTCGACGCGGCGCAATGCAACGGCTGGGGGTAGGGTCGGCGCTGACCGCCTTTGTAGCGCTGATGTTCGCCGTTGACGCGTTTATTGAAGTTCCAGTATGCGTGATCGCGGTGACGAATGTCGCCGTGCTGATCGGGCTGGTGGAATTCGGAATACTGGCCCGGAGGTGCTCTGCGAAGCCGTTCAGCAAGATGGGCTTCGTCGCAGGCATAGCCGTGCTGAACTGGCCGTGGATAGTAGCGCGGTTCGCCGGCAAGCTCGAGCTGGAATATGCATCGGCGTATGCCAGCATTGCGGTGCTTGCAGCGGCCTTTGCGGTGTTGGTGATGAACATTCGCTCGCGTCTGCGGTCTGATACGTCCTTCA
>JAUWKK010000410.1 GCA_030614245.1 Planctomycetota bacterium
AGACCCCACGATCTGGATACAGACTCAGGCGGGCAGATCGCGCAGAGCGGTCCAGTCCTCTCGCTTGATTATCCGCTGCCGGCGCAGTATCTTATACTGAGCAATGGGCGGGGGAGCAGCCGCATCATCGGGGAAGATGTAATGGAAGGGTCGCAGCAGGCGGCGAATAATGCGATGCGCGTACCATTCTGCAAGGTGGTGTGCGACGGCAACGAGCTGGCCTACGTGAGGGATGTGCTCGAAAGTGGCTGGTTGACCACGGCAAGCAAGGCGCAGGCCCTGGAGGCGAATTTCGCGCGTGCCGTCGGTGCGGATTTCGCATGTGCGGTAAATTCCGGCACGTCGGCGCTGCATCTGGCCGTCGAGGCTTTAGGCGTGGGGCCCGGCGACGGGGTGTTCGTGCCGACGATGACTTTCACTGCCTCGGCCGAGGTTGTGCGGTATCTCGGCGCCGATCCCGTCTTCCTCGATGTCGAATACGGCTCGAGCTTGATCTCGCCCGAGATATTGGAGGCGGCCATCGAGCGCCGTCCCGACGTGAAGACTCTCATGCTCGTGCACTACGGCGGCCAGGCGGCGAAGCTGATCTGCGACGACGGCGACGGGATTCTCGACATCTGCCGGGCGAACGGCATCAGGATAGTCGAGGATGCCGCCCACGCGTTCCCGTCGCGCATCGGCGGCCGGATGGTGGGTAATATCGGCAACGTCACCGGCTTCAGCTTCTACGCCAACAAGACTATCACGACCGGCGAAGGCGGCATGCTCACGACGAACGACGAGGCCATCGCGATGCGCGCGCGCGTCATGCGCCTGCACGGCATCGACCGCGACATCTGGAACCGCTACAGCGAAGATGAACCCTCGTGGGAATACGACGTTGTGGCACCGGGCTGCAAGTACAACATTCCGGACATCTCCGCGGCCGTCGGCCTGGCCCAACTGGAACGCGCCGACGAGATGCGCGAAGGTCGCGAGCGTTGCGCCCGATATTACCTCGAGCACCTTGCCGGGGTTGACTGCATCGATCTGCCCGTGCTCCACGTTGGAATGGCCGACCACGCCTGGCATCTGTTCGCCATTGTCCTGAACGAAAACGCAAAGTTAAGCCGCAACCGGCTGATAGAACTGCTCGCCGACCGCGGCATCGGCACGTCGGTGCACTACAAGCCGCTGCATCGGATGACCTATTATCGCGAGCGATACGGTCTGAAGCCGGACGACTTTCCGACCGCCGAGCGCATCTGGCGCGGCTGTCTTTCGCTGCCCATCTCCGCCACGTTGAGCGACGAGGGGCGCGAGTATGTCTGCTCGGCCCTGATGGATATTCTATGATGATGGGAACAGCGGTGAGTGCCGGCAACCCGTTTGCATCCGGGCGTGAAGACATCCGTGTATGCTTTGCTCCGCCCTTGGAGGCCTGCCCGCCTATGGAGGGCCTATATGCCCACCGGCTCTCAGCGGCTCCGCAGCGAAAAGACGGGGCATCTCCCGGCCGTACCGGACGCTGACGCGCACATTCGCGGCTGACGGCCCGCAATTCTTCGCCAGCCCGAGCATCAAACACATCCGCACGCGCGCGGCGCATAAGATACCCCATTAGTTGGGGTCATACTTCTACACATTCCCGATCTTGACACACCATCCTTCTCGTGTTAACCTTCACCTATTCTTTTTATAGGAGGAAACCGATGCCTGCAAGCGTTGTCCTGGAAACCGCTCTCCCCGATCTGAAGCTGATGAACCGAGGCAAAGTGCGCGATATCTACGATCTGGGCGAGCAACTGCTCATAGTCGCATCGGATCGCATCTCGGCATTCGATTGCGTCCTGCCAAACGGCATCCCCGAGAAGGGCAGGGTGCTCACTAGAATGTCGGAGTTCTGGTTCGGCTTCACCGCTGAGATCACCAAGAACCACGTGATCAGCACCGACATCGCCGCGATGGGCCACGGGCTGTCGGGGCACGCCGATATGCTCGAAGGGCGCTCGATGCTCGTCCGCAAGGCTGATCCGCTGCCCGTCGAGTGCGTCGTGCGCGGATACCTCGCCGGCTCGGGATGGCGAGACTACCGGCAGAACGGCAGCGTTTGCGGCATCAAGCTGCCGCAAGGCATGGCGCAGTCGTCCAAACTGCCGGAGCCGATCTTCACGCCCGCAACTAAAGCTCAGACGGGGCACGACGAGAACATAAGCGAAGCCGCGGTCGTTGACCTGCTCGGCAGCGAAACCGCCGGCGCCATCCGCGAGCGCAGCATTGCGATCTACACCACGGCGGCCGAATACGCCCTCAGCCGCGGCCTTATCATCGCCGACACGAAGTTCGAGTGGGGCCTCGCCGACGGCGAGATCATCCTCATCGACGAAGTGCTCACCCCCGATTCGTCGCGGTTCTGGGATGCGGAAGCCTACAAGCCCGGTGCCGAGCAGCAGAGCTTCGACAAGCAGGATGTCCGCGACTGGCTCGAGCAGTCCGGCTGGGACAAGACCCCGCCCGCCCCGCAACTGCCGCCCGAGATCATCACGCAGGCCCCCGAGCAATACCTCGAAGCCCTGCGGCGGCTGCCGGGGAAGGGACTGGGGTAGCCCCGGTG
>JAUWKK010000255.1 GCA_030614245.1 Planctomycetota bacterium
GTTCATCTGTGTTTATCTGTGGTTCCACTCCTTCCACAGGCGGGCAGGCGGGTAAGTTGCAGGGCCATTCGAAAACTCCTCTTCAAGGGCATAGTATCCCCATTCTCGCGCTGGTGTCAATCATCATTTCCCGGCTGTGCGCTCTTTGCGCTGTTGCCACCACCTCTGGAGCGTGATACACTTCGAGTCGATGACGAAGCGACGCACGAATGCAGCGACGGTGTTTGTTGCCGGTGTGGCAGTCGCGTGGATGGTCTCGCGATGGCCTGCGGCTGTCGGGCCGACGTCTCCGCTCGAGCCGTATCTTGGGCCTGGCGAGCTCCTGACGTTCGAGCTGTCGCTGTGGTCGCAGGCCGTCGGAACGGCTACGCTTAAGCTGACCGCCGGGGAGTTCGAGGGCCGCGCCGTCCTCCGCGCCGTCGCTCATACGCGCTCCATCCCGGCGCTCGCCCGTCTGTACCCGGTCGACGATCACGTCGAGAGCTTCATCGATCCCGAGATCGGAGCACCGCTCAAATACGTGAAGACCATCAACGAAGGCACGAAATACAAGGTTGACTGGATAGAGATCGACCAGAACGGGCATCGGGCGGTCCACAAGCGCACCAAGCGGTATACCGACAAGAACGACGGCAAGCAGAAGCTCTGGACATATACGCGAGGCGAGCATGATGTGCCCGAACGCGTGCAGGACCCGCTGTCGGCGTACTATCATCTGCGGAAGATCGAACTCGCCGTCGGCGACGTGGTCGAGATACCGGTAACCGCGGACCGCCGAAGCTGCACGATGATTATCCGCGTGGTCGGACGCGAGAAACTGCATCTCCCCCGCTTGGGCGCCATTGACGCCCTCGTAATCGAACCCGAAATGGATTACAAGGGGCTGTTCGGCTCGGGCAGCGATACTGGCAAGAATGGCAAACCGATAGGGGAGAGCGAGAAGGCGCAGATGTGGATCGATGCTCAGACACACGCACTGCTGAAGATCGTCGCGCCGGTCAAGATAGGCGGGAAGCTCACCGGCATCCTTGTCAAAGTCGAGAACACCGAACGCCCGTCTCCCGGGCAATCAGATCACAACAGGGGGGGCCGTTGAGGTTGAGAGCCGTAGTAATCATCCCCGCTCGATACGCTTCTGAACGCCTGCCGGGCAAGCCGCTTCTGAACGCGACGGGCAAGTATCTCATTCAGCACGTTTACGAGCGTGCATTGCTGGCGGATGCGCCCGAGCAGGTGATAGTCGCCACCGACGACGCCCGCATCGTCGATGCTGTCGAATCGTTCGGCGGCATGGCCGTCCTGACGTCCACCGAGCACCGGTCCGGCACGGATCGCATAGCCGAGGTGGCCGCGAAACTCGACGGCGATTACGTGGTGAACGTCCAGGGCGACGAGCCGGAGGTGGACCCGGACGGTATCGATCTGCTCGTCGAGCTTCTGGAGGAGAGCGGCGCCGAGATGTCGACACTGGCGCTGCCATGCTCTGATCCGGTAGTCGCGCTCGATCCGAACATCGTAAAGCTGGTCGTCAATCAGAGCGGCTACGCGATGTACTTTTCGCGCTCGCCGATCCCCGGTGCGAAGAGGCTCTATGAGCGCCTGGCATCCGGGGAGCATTCGTTCCTGATACATCCCGGGATCTACGGCTTCCGTCGGGAGTTTCTGTTGAGCTATTCCTCGCTGAAGCCGTCGGCGCTCGAGAAAACCGAGGGCCTCGAACAGCTCCGCGCCCTCGACAACGGCTGCAAAATCCGTGTCGGAATCGTCCTGGACGTGGCGATAGGAGTTGATACTCCCGAAGAATACGCGGCGTTCGTGCAGAGAACGAAAGAAGGTTCAAGCAAATGTCCAAACACATCTTCGTATCCGGCGGCGTCGTCTCATCCCTGGGCAAAGGACTGACCACCGCCGCCATCGGAATGGTGCTCGAGAGCCGTGGCCTCAAAGTCTGCCTGCAGAAGATCGACCCGTACCTTAACGTCGACCCGGGCACGATGAGCCCATTCCAGCACGGCGAGGTATTCGTCACCGACGACGGCGCCGAGACCGACCTCGACCTCGGCCATTACGAGCGGTTTACAAAGACACGCACCGACCAGGCCTGCAATTTCACTACCGGACAGATATACTCCTCGGTGCTGAACAAGGAGCGGCGCGGCGACTACCTCGGTTACACCGTGCAGGTGATCCCCCACATCACTAACGAGATCAAGGAACACATTCTGAGACTCGATACTGCTGATATCGATGTCGTCCTAACCGAGATCGGCGGCGTCGCGGGCGATATCGAGGGAATGCCTTTTCTGGAAGCGATCAGGCAGCTTCGCCACGACCTCGGACGCCACAACGTGATGTTCATTCACCTCACACTCGTGCCATACATCCGCGCGGCGGGCGAGATCAAATCAAAACCCACGCAGACCAGCGTCCGCCAGCTCCGTGAGATCGGAATACAGCCCGACCTGCTCATCTGCCGCACCGAGAGGCCGTTGAGCCAGGAAATCCGCGACAAGATCGCCCTCTTCTGCAACGTCGAACCCGACGCCGTGATCGAGGAGCTCGACCTCGCGCATCCGTATCTCGTCTACCAGTTGCCTTGCGTTTTTGTCAAGCAGCACGTCGATGACCGCATAGTGCAGCACCTGCAACTGAAATGCCGCGAACCCGAAATGGATGAATGGATGGCCATGCTCGAACCGCTCGAGAACCCCAGCCATGAGGTCGAGATCGCGGTCGTGGGCAAGTACATCGGCCTGCAGGATTCCTACAAATCGATTTACGAGGCGCTCACGCACGGCGGGATCGCGAACGATGCACGCGTGATCTATCGAAAAATGGACTCCGAGGAGATTGAGGCCGACGGTGCGGCAATGATCGAGGGCGTCGACGGCATACTCGTCCCGGGCGGTTTCGGCGAGCGCGGGATAGAAGGCAAAGTGCTCGCCATTCAGTATGCCCGCGAGAACAGAATCCCCTTCCTGGGCATCTGCCTGGGGATGCAAACCGCCGCGATCGAGTTCGCACGCAACGTCTGCGGCCTGAATGTCGCCAACAGCGCCGAGTTCGACAAGGATACGCCGCATCCTGTAATCGCGCTGCTCGACGAGCAGGCCAATGTGGTCGAGATGGGCGGCACCATGCGGCTGGGCGCGCAGGAATGCCGTCTCGCGGCAGGCTCGAAGGCACGCGAGGCCTACGGGAACGACGCCATATTCGAGCGCCACCGACATCGTTATGAGTTCAACAACGAATACCGCAGCCGGTTCGAGGCAGAGGGAATGGCCTTTTCCGGCCTGTCGCCCGGTGGCAAGCTGGTCGAGGTGATCGAGTTGCCGGAGCATCCGTGGTTCGTAGCAGTGCAGTTCCATCCCGAATTCAAGTCGCGCCCGACCGAAGCCGATCCGCTGTTCCGTGAGTTCATCGCGGCCGCCCTCAGGAATCGGCAGGCCGTAGCACCCGCCTGCCGGACGGGCAGGGGTGGAAGAGAATCGTTGTGTTAATCACAGGGGAGGTCCCGCAGTGACAGAAGAATCGAACCCCGCCGGGGATGAGAAAAAAGTCGACGAAGAGTGGAAGGAGCAAGCCCGAACCGAGAAAGAGAGGATAGGCAAGAAAAAGAATACCGACCAGAGAGATAATGCGTCGAAGGTCATACCCACAGCCAGCTTCCAGACGCTCATAACCACTTTCGCCACGCAGGCGCTCATCGGCCTGGGAGTGGCACCCAGTCCGGTGGATAACGAGAGGACGATCGACCTCGACAGCGCCAAGTTCGGTATCGACATGCTCCAGACGATCCAGGACAAAACGAAGGGCAACCTGACCGATGTGGAGAAGAAATACATCACAGCGGTACTGTATGACCTGCGGTTGCGTTTCGTGAACGCCGCCTCGGGGAAGAGAGGGTGAATCCTGACGGCATGTGCAGCAGAGACCGCTGCCGTTCCGCCCCTCTTGAAGGAGGACAATCGATGATTCGTCGTGCAGCAGTTGCGGGAATGTTCTATCCAGGGACGGAATCGGCGCTGAGGGACGCCATCGCGCAGTTAGTCCCGGAAGACGCTCAGCCGGAGGCATGCCTGGGCTGTGTGGCGCCTCACGCGGGATATATCTACTCGGGCCGGGTGGCCGCCGAGGTCTATTCCAGGATCAGAATCCCGTCAACGGCCGTCATTCTCTCGCCCAACCACCGGGGGCCGCTCGTAGATTTCAGCCTGTGGCCCGATGGCCAATGGGAGACTCCGCTGGGGATCGCTTCGGTCGATGCGGACCTCGGCCGGGCGATCCTCGACGCCTGCCCCATGCTCTCGACCGACACGGCTCCGCACAAGTTTGAGCACGCCGCCGAGGTGCAGGTGCCTTTCGTTCAGTACTTCGCGCCGGAGACGAGGATCGTCCCGATCATGATCGGTTGCAGGCGTCTCGGCCAGCTCAAGGAGTTCGGCCGCGGCCTCGCCGAAGCCGTCAAAGCCTGCGGCGCCGATGCGCTCGTCATAGCAAGCAGCGACATGACCCACCAGGAGCCGCACGAAATCGCGAAGAAGAAGGACCGTCTCGCAATCGAACGCATCCTCGCACTCGCCGAGGACGGGCTGTTCGAGACGGTGATCGGCGGCGGCATCACGATGTGCGGGATATTCCCGACGGTGGCAATGCTCGCCTGCACGA
>JAUWKK010000232.1 GCA_030614245.1 Planctomycetota bacterium
CGGCCTGATTCGCCGCGAGCCAATCGAGGTTCTCATAGAAGTGATCCTCGTTAAAGGCATCGAGCGCGAGAACATCGCACGCCGCGTGGCGACCCGCACGCCGCCTCGCCTGCCGGCTACTGCCTGCTCTTCACTGCTTACTGCTCACTGGCGTCTGCTTACTGGTCACTCTTCTTCTTCGGCGCGGGCATCGGCTCGAGCTTGTGGTCGAAGTGGCAGGCGGTGCAGGCTTTTCGCTTATCGTTCTTGGCCATCTCGGCCGCGTGGAGCGGGGTTACCTCGGCGTGCGCGGCCCGGTCGTGACACGTCAGGCAGAAAGTACGCATCGCCTGGCCTTTGAATACGACCTCGGGCGGCGTCATGCGGGCCTCGTCCTCCATGTGCGGCATGCTTTTGCCGTGGCAGCGGACGCAGCTCACTCCAGCCGCCTGGTGCTCGACGGTCATGCCTTCGTCCTTGAAGTCCATATGGCATTCAAAGCACGTCTTGTTCGCCTTGGATGCTGCCGCTATGACGGCCTTGCCGTAGCGTTTCTTCCTGGGCTTGCCCGTGGTCAGGCAGGCGAACGGCAATAGCACAGCCGCGACGAGCAGGGCGCTGCAATCGCCCGAACGCCGGACGTCTTCACTGGTTGTCTCGTCATTATTCGGGCTTGGGCTTCGTTGGTTTATCGCCCGCCTCGATCGGACGGATCTCAAGTTTCTTGATGATGATTTTCATGTCCTTGAACTGATTCCCGCTGTGGACCTGGATGCCGAAGCTGCCTTTCTTGCAGGTGTTGTCGTTGCATTCGCCGGTCTTCTTGCCGTTGAGCCAGAGAATGAGATGCTCGCCGTTGGCATAGACCCGGCCCTCGTTCCAGCCGTCGCGGTTTTCGATGCTCTCGTCGAGATTCTTAGTGATGAACATCTTGCCGGGGCAATACAGCGTGCCGCTGAATGCTACGGGGTTCTTGTACTTCAGGATGTCATACTGATACCCCGTGCGGAACCAGATGCCGCTGTTGGCCGGCCAGGCGACCTTATATGTGAACCGCAGCTCGAAGTTGTCGTACTCTTTCTCGGTGAAGAGGTCGCCGACCTTGCCGTTGTTCTGTTCGCCGACGAGGCAGCCGTCGACGACGGTCCACTTCGCGTTGCCCCGGGGCTTCCAGCCCGAGAGGTCCTTCCCGTTGAATATCTGAATCCATTCATCGGCCGCGAACGCCGACGCCGACAGTAAGACCGCCAGCACTATTGCTCCCCAACTCAGTCGCATTGCACGCTGCTCCATGTCAGATTCCTTTGCTGTTTCAGACGTAAATCTGCTTGCGAATCCAATCGTAGTCGGGCGGCAGGCAGTCGAACGAGGCTTCCACCAGTGCGTCGAGTTCTTCGTAATCTGCTTTCGTGAGTTTCTTCTTGCGTTCGTAGGATGCCTTGACGTCGTTCTCGACTTCGGCAACGAGTGTGAGGCCTGGAATGGTGGTCGTCAGCTCGGGCACTTCGAGTATCTTCTTTAGCCCTTTTATGGCCGCCGTATTGAGATCGGGCTCCTTGCCGGCCTTCTTCGCCGTTCTCACAACGCCACGGAAATAGCCGTTGCCGTGGAACGGTTTCAGGCCGACGGCACCGATATCCTTCTCGCGCAGGATGTCGAACATACTTTTCGAATCCTTCGGCTTGTTGCTCACGGTATACATGAACACGAAGGCGTGGTAATGGTCGCCGTAATCCCTTATGACCTGGTGGACGAAATCGTGGCTGTGCGCGGACATTCCGAGGAACCTGACCTTGCCCTGCTTCTTGGCGATCTCGTAGGTCTCGATCACGCGGTCGAGTTCCTCCTTGCTGTGCCCGCCGTCCGTGAGTGCCTGCGGCCTCCAGAGGAAGATCTGCTTGGTCTGCAGGCGCCGCAGGCCCTCGTCGATCTCGTGCATCAGCGCCTTGACGCTGCGGTTCTTCGGATTGCGCATGCACAGGATATGATCGGAGTAGCCGGTGTGCAGTTTCACGCCGGTCTGCTTCATCGCACGGCCATATATCGCGGCCTCGCCGGGTGTTGTTATATCGAGATAATTGATGCCCAGTTCGGCGCACTTGACGACCATATCGTTTCGGTTCTTCTGCACGTCTGGCGGAGGGTTGTCGCCGGGGAAGCTCGCCCAGTACCGTCCGCCGCTGTGGGTCTTCCAGTGTCCGCCGAGGGAGACTTCCGAGATCATCAGCCCGGTCTTACCGAACCGTCGATAGCCCATCTTCGGGTTGAAGTTGAGGGTCTTGCTGCCGTCTTCGTTCTTCGCCTCGGCGTGCGAGCTGACCAGCCCTGCGAGACCCGCACCGGCTGCTACGCCGGCAGCCGTCCGCCGAACGAAGCTGCGACGCGATATCCTGTTGTCCGACATTCAATTACTCCTCTGCAAATAGTACAGTGCTCTTCATTCTATATACGCCGTTGATGTGATCGACGAACACGTTTGCCCGAGGCGGGATTGCCGGCGCCATCGGCGTTGTCAGCGCGGTAATAAACCGCCGGGCCGCCAGTAGCAACGCCCGCCCATACGGGCGCCATTGCAGCCATCAGCACAATCGCCATGAATACACATCTTACTCTTCGTCACAAGGTCTCCTGCATTCCAGTAACGTCTTGTCAAGAAATCCGCCGATGACGATCGGTCTATTTCCAGGCTGATTCGAGTTCATTCACCACGAGTTTGTTCACGACAGCTTCTCCCCCTTCGGCGGTCAGCGCAAGATTCAGGTTCTCCGGTTCATGCAGCGCATAGCTCGTCATGGACACGCGGCCTTCATTTCCAAAAACTTCTACCGAACCGCGATCGACGAGGATTCGTACGGTTATTCTGCCATCCCGAGGCTTCATGCCGGCCTTGCCTCTGGGAGTGGTCAGCGTACTTCCATCATAGGTGACCCTCGAGCCGCGCAGGTTAAAGACGACCCGCTTGGCCGAGCCCATCGCGATCTCGGCAGAAATATCCAGCAACTCGGCCTTTATGTCCTTTAGCGGATTGTCGCCCGGCTTCACGCTGGTCTTCTTGACCTTATGGGTCTTCTTGTAGATAGTCTTTATCTCCTTGACCGGCCAGCGATAGATGCGAATGCCCTGATCCGTATTGCGCAGAGTCAGCACGCACGGGAACGACATCTGCTGGTTGAACGGCATGCCCTTCTTAGGGAAATCGCTTCCACGCATCCATGCGATCTGGATGATCCTGCCGTCGGGCGTGTCATTGAATGTCTGAGCGGCGTAGAAATTCCCGCCGAGGTCACCTCTGCCCGGCGTCGCCTCGATCTTGTAGGTCTTACCGTCAAAAGTGCCGATCGAGTACGTGAACCCGCCGTCGTACAGCACCCACTTCATGTTGCTCTTCTTGCCATCCACCGGGAGTTCAAACATATCCGGGCATTCGTGAAAACCACGGCCGGTAACATCTGAAACCTTGGCCCATTTCTTCAGATCGTCGGAGTTGAAGATGCGCGCTACGCCGCCCTTGACGTAGAGGACCATGACCCATTTCTTCGTCGGTTCATGCCAGAATATCTTGGGGTCCCGTTCACCGCCGCTCAGGCCCTGGTTGGGGACGACCGGGTTCCCTTCGTACCTTGTCCACGTGCGGCCGCGGTCGATACTGTAGGCAATGTGCTGCGTAAACGGTTGGCGCGCATGCGAATAGCAGGCGACGATGGGTTTCTCCGCATTCTTGCCTTCTTTCCCAAAACCCGAAGTGTTCTTCCAGTCAACCGCAGCGGAACCGGAGAAAATCGTGCCGCCGTCATAGGGATGTATGGCGTGCTGGATCTGTTTCCAGTGGACCATGTCTTTGCTGATGGCGTGGCCCCAGGTCATATTTCCCCACCCGATCCCTCTGGGATTGTGCTGTAAGAACAGGTGGTATTCCCCTTTGTAGTACACCATTCCGTTGGGATCATTATGCCAGAATTTCTTTGCCGTGAAATGGAACTGCGGACGGTATTTCTGATCATAACCAACGCCCGGATAGGGATCGCGCTCCCCGGCCTGGGCGGTAATAGGGGCCGTCCACCCGCCAAGACCTGCAACGATGCACGCCGCCAATACGATGCTCTCCACTCTCGCAAACTTACTCATCATACTTCCTCCAAAATACTACGCGCCGTGTCGGGTTGACCGGCACTTCCCATCAGAAACCTGGCAGCCCCCAATGGGCTGCCTTCCTGCCTATGATTATGGTCACACTCCGCCCGATTGCAAGCACCTTTCGCGGCATCGTCGCGACGTTGCATCTTTTGCCAATCCGTGCCGCATGAAATTGTCTCGCTTCCAGGGGGGCACTACGGTATGATGTTTTGGGCTGACGAAGGCAGCCCGTAGGGCAACCGGGCTTGGCCCAGAAGGAAGCCGTCAAGGCTACGCCCATCGTAGGCAGGCAGGCGCCGGCGTTGTAGAGAATCTTGAGCGCGTGGCTCAGGTTTAATGAACGGTTACACCAGACTATGTGAAGTAGCCTTATCAAATCACAAAGTCGGGAGTCAATGATATGGACAGGATGTGGTCAGAGTTCAGCAATCCGGATTGTCGATTTCGCGGGAAGCTGTTCTGGGCGTGGAACGGTAAGCTCGAAGCGGAAGAGCTTCGCCGTCAGATACGCGTGATGAAGCAGATGGGCTTTGGCGGATTTTTCATGCACTCTCGCGTCGGCCTCAACACGGCGTACCTCGGTGACGAGTGGTTCGAGATGATCGCTGCCTGCAATGACGAGGCCCGAAAGCAGAAGATGGAAGCGTGGCTGTACGATGAAGACCGTTGGCCGTCGGGCGCCGCCGGGGGCCTGGTTACGAAGGATCCCAGGTACCGAAAGCGGCTGCTCCACCTGAGCATTCACGCGCCCAAGGACTATCGCAGGACGAAAGACGAACTGGCCGCCTATGTTGCCGAGATGGGCGCAACCGGTGCGCGAACCGTCCGCCGGCTCAAGGGCCCCGCCCCAAACGCTGCCGGGCGGAACGCATCCATAAGGGCCTTTCGCGGCGTGCCTCCGGC
>JAUWKK010000321.1 GCA_030614245.1 Planctomycetota bacterium
GAGAGATAGGGCATGTGACTGGCGTGTCTATAATACCGGCAGGGTGGCACGTTCACGCAGAGCTTGGACGTGGATGAGGCCCCGCATTGGCTTGCAGCCCCGAAGCAAGCACGGCCGACCGAGGACGGTTGACCGTGGCACCCGGCGGCGGCATGCCGCCCCGTTAGGGGCGAAATAGAATAGCCCACGGCAACGCCGTGGGTCTAGATCGACAAATTCCCCCAGCCCTGAAAGGGCGGAATAGTGCTGCGAATCGGCAGCGGCTGGAAAGCCTGCCCCACGGAGAGATGCCCCCCGGCGGCGGCTTGCCGCCCCGTCAGGGGCGAAATAGAATAGCCCACGGCAACGCCGTGGGTAACGTTGACCAATAATCGCCCAGCCCTGAAAGGGCGGAATAGTGCTGCGAATCGGCAGCGGCTGGAATACAACCCTTCTCCTTCCGTACCGTTGCATTATTCATCATCAGGTGCTGAATCTCTCTGAGCTTGCTCGGGACGCTCTTACAGGAGGCGCCCGGGAGACGGAACGGCCCGCCGCTGCGGCCCCTATAGGGCGATTGGGGGCCGCTCGCCTCTTTTCTCGGGGCTGGCACGCTGATTGCTGCCTGATCCCGGCACTCGATCAGCTTCATGCCTGCCTGCCGGCAGGCAGGCTGTATCGATGGCTGCATGAAACCACGGCACCCCTGAAAAAGGAGCGGCAGTGTTGAACAAACGCCCGATGGACGAGCCGAGCGGGGAGATCATCCAGGATCTCTGCTGCTACCTGGCCGAAGCGGGAATGGCCGGGCAGGCGGTGATGCTGCTCAAGCAACTCGTTGCGCGCCGCCCGGACCAGGCATGGGCCTATGTCCTGCTGGGCAAGTGCCTCTGCGATGTGGGCAGCTTCGAGGAAGCCCTTGAGGCCTTCCTGCAGGCAATCGATCAGAACGAGAATCTCATCCACGCGAGGTTCCACGCCGGGCTGACCGCGAAGAGCCTGGGCGATTTTTCCCAGGCGCTGAATCATTTCAGTGAGGTAATTCTACTCAACAGCAAGGACGCTCGTGCCTACAATCTAATGGGCGAATGCTGCGCTGAATTGGGCCTGAACAAGGACGCGGCGCTATTTTTCGCCCAGGCCAGGCGGATAGCTCCCGATTTCAAGGAGCCATTGAAGAACCTCGAGAAGCTGTGGGACGAGAATGGCATCGATGACGGCATTATCGAGCCGACTCCGGCGACGATGCTCGTCGGGGGTGGAGGGACGTTCAGTGCGACGAACGGGAGTTGATCCCACGCTTGGATCGGGCGCTGCGTAGCAGGCCTGCCGGATGTCGATTCCATCGAGTGAGACGTGTGATGAGCCGTTCGAAGCGCCACAAGCCGACGCTGATGTGCCTGGCAGCGGGCGGGAGAGCCGCGCATATCGAGATGTTCGCGCGCTGCTTCCGCGTCTTGACCGCCGACGCCGATCCCCTCGAGCCCGGAATGCAAGTCTCGGAGGGCGGCATCATTACGCCGCCGTTCGACGACGCGGAGTTCGGCGCGATGCTCGCGGCAAGCATTCGCGAGCACGCCGTTGACGTCGTCATGCCGGGCTCCTACGAGGCCATGCTGGCGCTGGATCGCGAGCGCGGCCGCGTTGAAACCGCCGGTGCGGTGCCGCTGGTCGCCGGCAGCCGCGCGGTGGCGGTCTCGCGCGACAGGGCTCATATGTTCTGCTTCTTCATCAGCAACAACATCCCCACGCTGCGGCTGTTCGATCCTGAAGGCAAGATATCGTTCCCGGTCTACGTGAAGCCGGCCGACAGCTCATCGAGCCTGGCGTTCCTCGCTCGCAACCGTGCTGAACTGGATTTCTGCTGCTGTCATGTGCCTGATGCGGTCATCCAACAGGCAGTGGAGGGGGAGGATTACTCGATTGAGGTGTTCTCCGATCTCGACGCGCACGTGCTCTCTGCGGTCCCGATGCGGTGCCTCGACAGGCGGGACGGGGAGCTGTTCAAAGCCGTGACGGCAAAGAACCGCGCGATGATGGATTATGCAGTGCAGGCGGCATCGTCGCTGGGCAGCATCGGTCCGATGAGTCTGAAAGCCGTGCGCCGCGACGGCGAGATATACTTCACGGAGATATCCTGTTTGCTGGGCAGCGGTGCAACGCTGGGCAATCGTGCCGGTGCGAGCCCGGCCAGGATGCTGGCAGGAGCGCTGGCGGGCCGCCGAATGCGATACGACGAGGGCTGGAGCGACGGGCTGGTCATGACCCGCGCGTTCCGGGATTTCTACTTCGAGCTCGACGAAACATCCGGGGCCGCCATTGAAGCCAACATGGCCGTGAATGCCCCCATGGGGCTCGATATGTACTGACGCCACGTCTGGCGGCGTGCGCTTTGTCGCCGTTACGCCACACAATGGATTTGCATAGAGACCGAACGCTTGAGCTATGGGCGTGAAAACGAACGAAAGGAAGCGGCATGATCGAGGCTGTGCTCTTTGCCCTGGACGATAGGCTTTACCCTGAAAGCCAATACCGGCGGAGCGGCCTGAGACATGTCGCCCAAGTCCTGGGCAATCCCGAACACATATTCGACATGCTCGAGGAGTTCTACCGGCAGACGGGTGATCCCATCAAGCAGATCGTGAACCTGCTGCTGGCGGAGTACCACTCGCACATGCCGGAGATATCGCCTTACCCCGACGTGGTCCCCGTGCTGCGAGAGCTGTCGAAGGAATACCGCCTGGGCCTGGTAACCAGCAACACGACGGGCGCGCAGCAGATCAAGATCGAAAAGCTGGAGATCGCATCGTGGTTCGACCACATTACGATCGCGACTCATCCTCACGTCAAGCCCACTCGCCGGCCTTACCTGGATACACTCGAGGCGCTCGGCGTCGAAGCCCGAAAGGCCGTGTTCGTCGGCGACGACCCCGACACCGACCTGCTGGGCGCACATCGCGTCGGTATGAAGTCAATCCTTGTAGTCCGCAAAGACGCAGACGGTATAGAGCCGCCATTCCCTCTCGGCTCCCAGCCGGCAGCCATTATCGGTTCACTGAGCGAACTGCCCGAGGTGCTCGTGGAACTGAGTCGCGAGGCAGAGGTAATTGCATGAGATGCGCCGCAGAAGCGACGGGCTGTGCAGCCATGCAGGGGCAGCATCTCTCCGTGGGGCAGGCTTTCCAGCCTGCCGATCCCAGGCACCACTCCGCCCCGTTGGGGCTGGGATTTCACACAGCAACCTTGCCCACGGCGTTGCCGTGGGCTATTTTATTTCGCCCCTTCAGGGCTTGAGCAATTTGTCGCTCTGGACCCCACGGCGTTGCCGTGGGCTATTCTATTACGCCCCTAACGGGGCTGCAACCTGCCGCCGGTATTCTATACATGCTATGCACATGCCCCCACCTCGGCATCCAGACCACCTTATCTGTGTTCATCTGCGTTCATCTGCGGTTTCATTCCCTTCAGGGCTGGGGAATCATTGGTCAACGTTACCCACGGCGTTGCCGTGGGCTATTTTATTTCGCCCCTTACGGGCTTGAGCAATTTGTCGCTCTGGACCCCACGGCGTTGCCGTGGGCTATTCTATTACGCCCCTAAC
>JAUWKK010000220.1 GCA_030614245.1 Planctomycetota bacterium
CATGTTCGCACGCACAGCGACCTTCGCGCATGTGCCATCCCGGCGGATTGTTAGCGACCTTCGCGCGGCGGCTGGGCCGTGCCATCCCGGCGGATTGTTTCTGAACAGCGGGCCGTTCGGTGATGCACGATTTGCGGATAAGCGCTTATCCGCAAATTAACTCCCGTCCTCAAGTTTGACTGCGGTGGGCACAGCGCCGAGCTTGAATGGTGGTCTTCTCGTTCGCACTAATCACGTAATCTCTTGCCCACAAAGCCCTTCCATCCCGGATTCCCTGTTCAGTGGCCAGTGTTCAGCATCATCGTTCTTGACTGCTTACTGCTTACTGGTTACTGATTACAGAATTCAGGGGAACTTTTTCGCACGACGTGCGTCTATTAGAGTGTAGAACCATCACGGAGGGCATAATGATGAACGACAGGAAACTGATTGTCACGCTGCTGCTGTTGCTGGCAGCCGTATGCGTGATCGTGGCCGCGTCGACGTCCCTGGGGGCGTATATCGAGTCCGATTATCCGGACAAGCCTCCCACCCGTCAGCCCCAGCCGCTCCCGAGGCCGCCAGAGCCTCCGCCTCGGCATCGCAACGAGATTGCACGCCTGATCGACCAGTGCACCATCGGCGCTCCCCATCACTATCGCGGCCTGACGATATTCCCCGTTCAGCTTACCCGCCCCGTCGATCCTGCACACTACATCACACTCGACGAGGCATTCAGCCGGAGGCTGATCGATGTGACCGAGACGGGCGTAGTCGCACAACTTGCCGTGCGGAACCATTCCCGCGAATATGTCTTCGCAATGGCCGGCGAAGTGCTCGCGGGCGGCAAGCAGAATCGCCTCATACGCGAGGATGTGCTTCTGCCGCCGCGATCGAAGCGGATCATCGTGCCCGTGTATTGCGGCGAACGCGGCCGCTGGCAGGGGGCTGACGATGGGGTATTCAAGAGCAGCAACCGAATAGTGCGACTGCGGACGCGCACCGCCGCCCAGAGCCGCGAGCCGCAGTCCCGCATATGGGACGACATCCGCGAGAACGCCCGCGAGACGGGCGTTGAATCGAAGACCGAGGACTTCACGGCGATCCCGAACAGCCCGAAGGTAGCGAAGCAGTTGAGCGAATACCGCGACGCCTGCCGGCGCATCTGGCGGCCGCGCCATAGCGGGATCGTCGTCGCCATCCGGGGACGCATCGTCGGGGCGGATGTATTCGGCAGCGAGCGTCTCTTTGCCAAGCTGCGCGATAAGCTGATCGAATCCTACGCCCTCGATTGCATCGGCAAACCGCTGCCTCGTCGCCGCAAACGCCGAATTCTGCCCGATCGGCACGCTGCGTTGCGATATCTGCGAGCGGCGTATCGGGCAAGGCAGACCTACTCCGCCACGCCCGGAGCCGGCACGGCAATCGCGCTTTCGGGAGCTGCAACCGGACGCGCACTGGCTTTCAATGGAAATGCCGTTCACCTCTGCCTGTACAACACAATATGGCGGCCGGTTCCGCTCAGGCCCACTGTTGAACCGGCCAGACGGAACGAATAACCGGTGCTTAGGCGGGCGATGCTTATATCTATGGAACCTAACTGCACCCATTCGCGTCTAACACAGCGACAAGACTGTTATTCGGCTACCCTGAAATCGATAAAGGAGGACCTGTCGATGAAAAGAACAGCACTCATTACTACAGCTTTGCTGCTCCTTGCCGCCGGTACGACCGCTGCAAGCGGCGTCATGATCCCCGTCAAGCACGGATTGCCGCCGCTGGCTATCAAGTATCAGCGGGTCTCGGTTGAGATCGATAACCAGGTCGCCCGCACCACGGTGGCCCAGTCGTTTCTCAACGGCACCAACCGGCAGTTGGAGGCGACGTATGTCTTTCCCCTGCCTAAAGATGCCAGCGTTTCGGACTTTACGATGCTCGTCAACGGCAAGGAGATCAAGGGCGAACTGCTCGATGCAACGCAAGCCCGGAAGATATACCAGGATATCGTCAACAGGATGAAAGACCCCGGCCTGCTGGAGTACCTGGGCAACAATCTCTTCAAGGCGAGCGTCTTTCCCATTCCACCTAACGGCGAGCAGAAGATCGAGCTGAAGTACTCGCAGATCGTCGAGCGCGACGCCGGCATCTGCCGATATACCTATCCCCTGAAAGTCGACGACAAGTCCTCGCGGACGCTCGAGGATTTCTCCGTCGGCGTCACGATCAGGTCGAAAGAGGCCATCAAGACGGTCTACTCGCCCACTCACAAGATCGGCGTGACCAAGAAGGACGACCATACGGCCGTGGTGGGTTTCGAGCAGGGGCAGGCGCAGCTCGACAAGGATTTCGTGCTGTATTATGCACTGTCGGACAAGGATTTCGGCCTGAATCTGCTCGCCCACCGCCAAAAAGGTGAGGACGGCTACTTCATGGTGCTGATCTCGCCGCGCACGGAAATCAAGCCCGAGGCGATCCTTGCGAAAGACATCTGCTTCGTCATCGACAGCTCCGGCTCGATGCAGGGACCGAAGATCAAGCAGGCGAAAGATGCTCTGAAGTATTGCGTCGAGAACCTGCACGCCAGGGACCGCTTCAATATAATCCGCTTCAGCACGGCGGTGGACCCATTCGAGGATAAGCTCATCGACGCGTCGAAGGAGAACATCGAACGCGCCGTCAAGTTCATCGGCGGCATTGGGGCGGTCGGCGGGACGAACATCGACGGCGCGCTCCAGGAGGCGCTGGCCCCCAAGAGCGACCCGAAGCGGCCGTATCTCGTCATTTTCCTCACCGACGGCCTCCCCACACAGGGAAACACGACCGATCCGAAACAGATCGTGCAGAACTGCAAAGCAAAGACGGCTGGAAACACCCGCATCTTCTGCTTCGGCGTCGGGAATGACGTCAACACCCACCTGCTCGACAGTCTCAGCGGGATGTCGCGCGGCCTGACGACGTACGTCAGACCCGGAGAGGACATCGAGATGAAGGTCTCGACATTCCACGACAAGGCCAACTATCCCGTCATGGCCGAACTGAGCCTGCACTCGGGCAAGGTGAAGCTCCGCGATATGTACCCGCAGACGCCGCCGGACCTCTTCAAGGGCAGCCAGCTCATCGTGCTGGGCCGCTATCGCGAAGATGGCAACGTCGCCGTCAGCCTGAAGGGCACCATCAACGGCAAGGAGAAGGAGTTCGTCTACGAGGCATCCTTCCCCGGCACGACCGACGACAACGGTTTCATCCCACGGCTCTGGGCGACGCGAAAGGTCGGCTATCTGCTCGATCAGATCAGGCTGCACGGCGAGAAGCCCGAGCTGCGGCAGGAGGTGGTGTCGCTCGCAAAGAAGTTCGGCATCGTCACGCCCTATACATCCTATCTAATCGTCCCCGACAGGCCCATAGCCATGCGTCCGCGCCTTGGGCCGGCACTGCGCCCTGCGATCACCCGCGCGGAGGCCGCCGCTCTTAGCGGCAGCATGATGCGCGATGGCGACCGCTCCATCACCAGGGAGCATTTCAACAGGGCCCGAGGGATGGGCGGTAAGGCGCCATCCAAGCCGGCGGATGCCGCTGAGCTTTCACCCAGTGTCGTCGCTGACGCTCACAGACGGATGAGTAAGCAATCCGGCAAGGAGAGCGTCGATTTCGCGCAAACGCTCTCGGAACTTAAGTCGGCCCGGACCGAGGGCGGCAGGAAGCTGGCCAGCGGCATGCGACTGATCGGCGCGAAGACTTTCTACCTGGTCGAAGGCGTCTGGACCGACGAAACGGTCGACGACAAGGCCGAGAAGATCGAGATCAAGTTCGGCTCCGATGCGTATCTCGCGATAATCGAAGCCGCGCCTGCTGAATACAAGCCGTGGCTCATGCTCGGCGAAAAGGTGATGGTAATGCTGCCGGGCGGCAAGTGCCTCGTAGTCGGAGACGAAGGCAGCGAGAAACTGGCGAAGGACGAAGCTGCGAGATTATTCGAGAAATGATCCCTTGCAGGGGCAGCATCCTGTAGCCGGGGTGCCACGGTCAACCGTCTTCGGTCGGCCGTGCCTGCCTGCCTACGGCCAGATGGCGCCCCAACCTTCCATAGGGGAGCAGGCGGGTATGGAGAACCTGTCCCCATGTAAAGCAGGCGTCGTCTCTTCGCGGCTCTCGGCGCGGTCTGGGCCTTGATCTACAGAAAACGTCATCCGGAAGAATCGTGAAAACGCACCGCTCGCGCCGATTGCCGGCGTGAAGTGCCGCCAGTTCAACTCTCAAAGAGTTCCGGCATCACGCTTGGGCAGCTTGGCCGGCAGCCTGATAGTGAAGGCAGCTCCGCCTTCGGGGCGGTTCTCGGCGGCGACATCACCGTAGTGCTCTTCGGTCGTCTTGCGCACCACGGCCAGTCCCAGACCTGTACCTCTGCCGCCCTTCGTGCTGACGAACGGCACGAAGAGCAGCGGGACCTCCTCCTCGGCAAGGCCCGGCCCATCGTCGACCACCGTAACCCCCACCTTGTCGGCATCACTGTCGTAAAAGGTCGAGACTGTTATCTTCCCGCCCTTGGCTTCCAGCACTTCCGCCGCGTTCATCAGCAGGTTCAGCACACTGCGATGTATCCCGGCCCTGTCAAGCGGGACTGGCGGAAGCTCATCATCCAGATCCATGCCCACCTCCACGCTGCTGTCGACTACGACGGCAGATGCCATCTCCACCACGTCCCGCACGATCTCATTCAAATCGCAGGTCTCGTAACGCGGCATCCGCCCGGTCGAATAGCTGAGCATGTTCATGACGAGATCACCGATCTTGCTCTCGTTGCGATGGACGATGTCCCATCCCTTGCGGACGCCGTCCAAGTGGCCGTTGTCGAGCTCTCGCTGGACAATCTGTGCGCCGCCCTGCATGCACCAGAGGACATTCTTGATGTAATGCGAAAGCCCCGCGATAGTCTGGCCGACCGCCGCAAGGCGCTCGGCACGCAGGTTCGCCTCGTAAAGCATCGTGTTCTCGATGGCGAGGCCGGCCTCGCTGCCGAGCGCCGTGAGGAGCTGCAGGTCCGAGCGGCTGAACGGCTTCGACTGCCCCAGGTTGTCCACGTAGATTATCCCGATGATATCGTCCTTCACCCGCAGCGGCACGCACATAGCGGAGTGGATATTCGAGAGAACGATGCTCTTGCCGCAGGCGAACCGCGCGTCGGATGGAGCGTCGGGCCTGAGCACGCCCCGGGCCGTGGCGATCACGTGATTAACAATCCTGGGGCGGCTCGTGCAGCTGGGGTCCGCGGGCGGGGCGGCCCCCGGGCGCGCCCCCGGCGCGCCCCCCCCGCCG
>JAUWKK010000306.1 GCA_030614245.1 Planctomycetota bacterium
ATAGCCCACGGCAACGCCGTGGGAATGCGGACGGCCTCAAGGATGCAAGCCCTGAAGGGGCGTAATAAAACAGCCCACGGCAACGCCGTGGGTAAGGTGCCCGGCAGCAATGCAGCCCCGTAAGGGGCGAGGTAGAATAGCCCACGGCAACGCCGTGGGAATGCGGACGGCCTCAAGGATGCAAGCCCTGAAGGGGCGTAATAAACAGCCCACGGCTCCGCTTGGCGCCCGGTATTTGCGCTTGCACATTATGCCTTCGTTGAGTAGAATCTCCCCGAACTGGAGCATGAAGGCAACGGCGGGAGAGTATTAAAGTGCCTATTATAGTACAAAAATATGGAGGCACGTCTGTCGCAGACGGCGAAAAGATCAAAGCTGCGGCCGGGCGCATAGTTGCAGCGAAGGAGCAGGGCTACGACGTGCTTACGGTCGTCTCGGCTATGGGAAAGACGACCGATGCCTTGTACGAGCTGGCGAACCAGGTTACATCGAACCCGCCCGTGCGCGAGCTTGATATGCTGGTGGCAACAGGTGAACAGGTTTCCATCGCCCTGATTGCGATGGCCATTGATGCCCTGGGCTATCCCGTGATCAGCCTGCTGGCGGACCAGGTGGGCATCCGGACGGACACATCGCACGGAAAGGCCCGTATCCTGAGCGTCCAAACCGAGCGCATCTACTCTGAGATGGCGAAGGGCAACATAGTGATCGTGGCTGGTTTCCAGGGCGTATCCGAGAATGACGACATCACGACGCTCGGCCGGGGCGGCTCCGACACGACAGCCGTGGCTCTGGCGGCTGCCCTGAAGGCCGCAAGATGCGAGATTTACACCGATGTCGACGGCGTGTACACGGCCGATCCACGTATCGTGCCAAACGCCCGCAAACTTGATGCCGTCTGCCACGACGAAATGCTTGAACTCTCTTCGATGGGCGCCGGCGTGCTCCATTCGCGAGCCGTCGAGTTCGCAAAGAAATACGATGTCCCACTTTACGTCCGCTCGTCTTTCTCTGATGAGCCCGGCACGGTGATCTGCAAGGAGGTCTCTGGAATGGAAAAAGTGATGGTTCGCGGAGCCGCCATAAGCCGCGAGGATTCGAAGGTTCCTATCATCGGCGTCCCCGACCAACCCGGCGTCGCGGCCAATATCCTGCAGGCTGTTACCAAAGAGAACATCTGCCTCGATATGATCGTTCAGAATGTCGGCCACGAGGGGCGGACCGACTTTACCTTCACGGTCGCCCGTTCAGACCTCAAGACCACCCTCGACGTCAGCTCGACGATAGTTGAGGAGATCGGGGCCGAAGGTGTCAGCGCTGACGACAGCATCGCGAAGCTCTCTGTCGTCGGAGTCGGCATGCGCAGCCATTCCGGTGTTGCAGCCAGAATGTTCAGCGCGCTCGCCGCCCGGAAGATCAACATCCAGCTCATCAGCACGTCTGAAATCAAGATATCCTGTGTAATAGATGATGATCGTGCGGAAGATGCCCTGCGGGCCGTGCACGACGCTTTCGAACTCGGCGAAGACGGGACTCTGACTGTATGAAGGCCGGGAGACCGAACGCCTTGGACCCTCGTATGCCACGGCTTGCACGAAAGACGCGGCACGCACGCTAACTGTTCAACCGAACTGCTTGCACCGCGACACGGGCATACTGTCATTCTGAGGGCCAGTAAGCAATACATGCCGCCTTTTCAGGGAGCGCCTTGAGTGGAAGAAACACCGAACGAGGACGACGGACAGCTCAGTACGCGATACGACGCATCGCAGGTCGAGCAGAAATGGTACAGATTCTGGGAGGACAAGGGCTGTTTCCACCCGGAGCCGGGAGAGAAGGCCGGAGCCAGGCCCTACACCATCGTCATTCCGCCCCCGAACATCACCGGCCAGCTCACTATGGGGCACATCCTCAACAACTGCATTCAGGACATCCTCATCAGGTGGCGCCGAATGCAGGGGGATACGGCCCTCTGGCAGTCGGGAGCCGATCACGCCGGCATCGCCACGCAGAACGTCGTCGAACGCGAACTCGCCGCCGAGGGCATCTCGCGCGACGACCTCGGACGCGAGAAGTTCATCGAATGCGTCTGGCAGAAGAAGGAAGCCAACCTCGCCATCATCAACCGGCAGCTCCGGCGGCTTGGATGCTCGCTCGACTGGCAGCGCGAGCGGTTCACGATGGACGCGGGCCTCTCGGATGCCGTGCTCGAAGTTTTCTTGCGCCTCCACGACAAGGGCCTCATCTATCGCGATGCGTTCATGATCAACTGGTGCCCGCGATGCCGGACGGCTCTCTCCGACGAAGAATCCATCCACCAGGATCATCCGGGCAAGCTCACAACGCTCAAGTATCCCATAGTCGGCGCCGGCGGGTTCATCGAAGTCGCCACGACGCGGCCCGAGACGATGCTCGGCGATACGGCTGTCGCCGTCAATCCGAACGACAAGCGGTACAGCGAGCTCATCGGGCGCAACGTAATGCTTCCGCTGATGGAGCGCGAAATCCCCATCATCGATGATGAGCACGTCGATCCGGAGTTCGGCACCGGCGCCGTGAAGGTGACGCCGGCGCACGACCCGAACGACTTCGAGATCGGCCGGCGGCACCGCCTCCCGTCGATCGTAGTCATCGGCGAAGACGGCAAGATGACCGCCGAGGCCGGCAAGTACGAAGGCCTCGACCGATTCGACTGCCGCAAGGCCGTGCTGAGTGACCTTGCCGATGCCGGCCTCGTCAGCGGCGAAAAGGAACACGCACACGCCGTGGCACGATGCCAGAGGTGCGATACCATCATCGAGCCGCTCTTCTCCAGGCAGTGGTTCGTCAAGATGAAGCCGCTCGCGCAGCCGGCTATCGAAGCCGTCAGGTCGGGCAAGATCAAGATGCATCCGCCCCGCTGGGAGAAGGTCTATTACGAATGGATGGAGAACATCCGCGACTGGTGCATCTCGCGCCAGATATGGTGGGGGCACCGCATCCCCGCCTGGTACTGCGACGACTGCGGCGAGACCATCGTCTCGAAGGATGAAGTAACCGTGTGCCCGAAGTGTAAGTGCACCGGCCTGAGCCGCGATGAAGACGTGCTCGACACGTGGTTCTCGTCGTGGCTATGGCCCTTCAGCACGCTCGGCTGGCCCGAGGACACCCCCGAACTGAAGTTTTTCTATCCCACCGACGTCCTCGTCACAGGCCCTGATATCATCTTCTTCTGGGTCGCCAGGATGATAATGGCCGGCCTCGAGTTCGTGGGCGATATCCCGTTCACCGACGTCTACTTCCACGGCATCGTCCGCGACGAGCAGGGCCGGAAGATGTCGAAATCGCTGGGCAACTCGCCCGATCCGATCGCCGTCATGGATGAATTCGGCGCCGACGCCCTGCGCTTCTCCATCATACTCATCACCGCGCAGGGGCAGGATGCCTTCTACGGCCGCGAGAAAGTCGAGATCGGCCGGAACTTCATGAACAAGATATGGAACGCCTCGCGCCTGGTGCTGATGAACCTCGGAGACGTCGGCACGTGCGGCACCGAGTTCGACGAATCCGACTACCGCTTTGAAGACCGCTGGATACTCAGCCGCCTCGCCTCCGCCGCGCGGCAGATCACCAGGGGGCTCGAGACCTTCAACTTCAACGACTCCGCTCGCACGCTGTATGAGTTCATCTGGCACGAACTGTGCGACTGGTATCTCGAGATCATCAAGCCGAGACTCTACGCGAAGGATGACGCCGGCAGCGCCCAACTGAAAGACCGCCACGTTGCACGCTGCGTCGTCAGCCACGTGCTCGATTGCGCGATGCGCCTGCTGCACCCGATCGCGCCCTTCATCAGCGAAGAGATCTGGCACAAGCTCAACGAGCTCGCCCCGAGCCGCGGCCGG